>DATGVD010000082.1:0-8828 GCA_035300785.1 Pyrinomonadaceae bacterium
TAGCGGTGTTACGGCGACCGGAACGCGCGACTTTTGCGTCGACCAGACTGGCGTGCTGAAAGCCAACCCAACCGCCACCCAGGTGGCCCCAACAGACTGCACCGCTGCCGGCTTTGCCGCGGTTGGCAACTAGAGACTTACGATTAACTGCCAATCTTTCTCCTCCAGAGGGCAGGGTTCCTTTTTCCCTGCCCTCTCTTTGCAGAGACCACGCGCACTGCTCTCCCGAATATAGCCCCAATCACCGCGCCAGAGCAGAACTCGCGGTGCCGATCTTCGCGAAAGGAACGAAGATGGAACAAAAAACCAACAGGGGCTTCTCGCTGATTGAACTGCTCATCGTGGTTACGATCATTGGGATCATAGCCTCGATCGCAATTCCTAATCTGCTTGCCTCCCGCCGCGCTGCTAACGAAGGATCGGCGCAATCGTCGATCCGCACAATCAGCTCTTGCGAAGCCACCTATAGATTCACTTACGGAAACGGTACTTATGCGGACATCACCACGCTGGGCCAAAAGACTCTCACCGATGATGTGTTGGCTTCGGGATCTAAAAGCGGATACAGCTTCGTAGCTAACCCGGTGGCGGGCCAGCCTCAATTCTGGGCTTATGCCCTCCCACTGGTTACCTCAGGCATCGCACAGACCGGCACCCGTCGATTCGCCATCACCGAGGACGGAGTTCTCCGCGGCGACCAGAATCTCACAGCTCCTGCGGACGAGGCGACCATCAACGGTAGCCCCGGAATGCCCCCGCTTGGCAACTAAGCAGTTTCAGTCCTGTAACCCTTGCAATGCGGAGGTCGGAGCACGCGCTCTGTCCTCCGCCATTTTTCTAAAAGAGTTCCCATGACTGCCCGCTCACTCAGCTTGTCGGCAACCAGAAGCTTCGCTTCCTCGCTAACGCCAGAGACCAGGCACCTGATCATCCTGGTACTGGTGGCGATCGCGATCATGGGGCCGCTGCTGCTTTGGGGAGTCCCTTCCAATAACGATCTCTCAAATCATTTCCGCTTCGCCTTGCCTTTCTATGATGCGCTGCGCAGCGGACACTTCTATCCCGGCTGGTTAGCGGAGGCCAACCACGGATTCGGTGATGCGAGTTTTCGATTCTATCCGCCGGCGTTGTATTACCTGCTGGCCCTGTCCAGGACGTTAGCGGGAAACTGGTACGCGGCCACCATAATCACCTTCAGCGCCTTGTCAGTCATGGGCGCTGTCGGCATCTATTTCTGGGCCCGAGAGTTTGGACCCAGCGAGGTGGCGATGTGGTCCGGAATTCTATACGCGGTTGCACCATATCATCTCAATCAGTTCTTTCAGGCTGTGATGCTCGCGGAATTTGCCGGCGCCGCCGTGCTGCCTTTCGCGTTCGCGTTTACCGAGAGAGTTTGCAAACGCCGCCGCAAAAGGGACGTCGCCGGTCTCGCTGCGGCTTATGCTGTTCTAATTCTTACCCATCTGCCGCTCGCGGTTATTGGCTCGATAGCCCTCGCGGCCTACGCTCTGCTGCGCATCGATAGAAGAGCCAAATCGGCTACTTTGTTGTGCCTGGCATCGTCGGTGGCGTTGGGTTTCGCGGCCAGCGCGTGTTACTGGACGACGATGTTGATCGAGCTGAAGTGGATTCGCGCCGATAACGTTGATCCCGAACCCGGAATCGATTATGGCCATAACTTCGTGCTGTCGACATTCTCGCCAGACTTCGTCAACGTCTGGTGGATGAACATCCTGTTGCTCCTAACCGTCGCGATGTTTTGGCCGGCGTTGGCCCTCTTGTCTAGAACGGCTTATGTGTCGGGCCATTCGCTGAATTCAGCAGGCAAACCAATCAAAGCTCTCGCGCTCCTGCTGCTCCTTACCATCTTCATGGCGACTCCAGCGTCGCGGCCACTCTGGAATTTGATTCATCCATTGCAGGAAACGCAGTTTCCCTGGCGCTGGTTGTCGATCACTTCCATGGTCTGTCCGATCCTGCTGGCGCTGGCGATTCCCTTTTGGACACGTTTGGCAAAGGGAAACAGGCGGCCGCTAGTAATTATCGCGTTGGGCACGATCGCGATCTCGTTTGCATTCTCGGCGGGTCATATCGTTCGCGAAGCCAGGTGGCTAACCCCGGCGCAGTTTGAGCAAACGCTAAGCAGCATCCCCGGCTCGCCGAGCGTTTACCAGTGGTTGCCGGTTTGGGTCCACGACCCACTGCCGAAGATGACCGCGGCTGTCGAAGCAGGCGATCGACAGTTAACGATCAAATCATGGGAGCCGGAAAGGCGCATTTTTCAGGTAAGCGCCGGCGCGGCGACCGATGCGCGCGTGCAGACTTTCTTTTATCCGCATTGGCAGGCGAGTGCCGAAGGCCGGGCGCTGGCCATTCATCCGGATCAAAACGGAGCGATGGTCATCGCGCTGCCAAGGGAAGCTGCCACAGTCACTCTCGAATTCCACGAACCGAAGCGAGTGACGTATGCGGCCGGGTTAACCCTAGTCGGATGGGCTTTGATTGGCGGGCTCTTAATCAAACGTCGAACCAGGACTTCAGTACCGCTCTCAGATTGAAGGTACAAGGTTAAGCCTCACTAGCCACGATGACAGCGTTGATCAAACGTTTCGGGCCGGTCTTGCTGGCGTTGTTTGCCGGTGTGGTGGCGCTTTTGCCAGTTGTGATTTGGGGTGTGCCCAACAACAACGACCTGGCAAACCACTATCATTTTGCTCTTCCCTTCTATGAAGCGATTCAGCGCGGGGACATTCATCCGGGCTGGCTGGCTTCGCCAAATTTCGGCTATGGCGACGCCGTCGTGCGCTTTTATCCGCCGGCTCTCTACTATCTGCTGGCCGCTGGAAGAGCGCTGACTGGAAACTGGTACAGCGGCAGCCTGCTGGTTCTGACTTTGCTGTCGGCGTTGGGAAGCTTCGCCGCTTACTTCTGGGCGCGTTCATACATGCCGCGCCACATCGCGGTCTGGGCCGCGGTCTTCTACGCCTTGATGCCTTATCACCTGGCCGAGGTCTATCAAGCAGCTCAGCTCGCCGAGTTCGCGGCCGGCGCCGCCTTGCTCTTTTCGCTGGCGTTTACGAAGCGGCTTTGCGACCACGGACGCGGGCGCGATCTCGTGGGACTTGCAGCATCGTACGCGTTGCTAATTCTCAGCCATCTTCCGCTCGCGGTGTTCGGATCGTTGGCGCTCCTGGTTTATGCGCTACTGAACATGCCGAAAAAACGGATGCGAAGTACTATTCCCAAGCTTACGGCGGCGGTCTTGCTTGGACTTGCGGCCAGCTCGTTCTACTGGAGCACGATGGTGGCCGAGATGAAATGGATTGTTGCTGACGGCGTCAATCCTGATCCGCTGCTCGACTATCGCAGGAATTTTGTTTTCTCTACGTTTTCTCCCGAAAAGAACGAAACAATCTGGTGGATGGGCCTGCTGGCGATCGCCACGATCATGATGCTTTTGCCGGTCGTTGTAATCTTCGGAAAGAAGTTTTCCGCACCCGGCAAGCGAGCCTTGCTGGCGGTCGCAGTTCTCGTCACGTTTTCCCTGGTGATGAGTACGCAGATCAGCAAACCGGTTTGGGCCGTAATCCCCTTTCTGCCTATGGCTCAGCATCCGTTTCGCTGGTTGGCGGTTACGTCGGCAGTCGCGCCAATCCTGATGGCTGCGAGCGTTCCGTTCTGGGTCGAGCGGCTGCGCCGTCCACGCCGCGCCGTCGCGCTCGCCGTGGCCGGACTGGTATTGATCGCCGCGAGCTTTTCCATCTCACAGACGGTGCGCGGCGCTACCTATCTTTCGCGCCCGGCTTTCGAACAAATGCTCAAACCGCTGAACGAAGCGCCGGGAATTATTCAATGGCTGCCCGTGTGGGCGATTGCGACTGGAAGAGGCAGGGCTTCGTACGAAAAGTGCACTCCGCCGCCCGCGATTCCAGCGCGAATTGACGCGGGCGAGCGCGCAGTACGACTAAGCGAATGGAACGATCTAAGTCGAACTTTTGAAGTAGAGTCGGGACGCGCCCTGGAAGCTCACGTCTCGACTTTTTATTATCCGCACTGGACCGCAACCGCAGACGGACAGGCGTTGTCGACCCGTCCCGCCGCTGATGGCGCACTCTTGATCTCACTGCCGCCGGAGCGGGCGACGGTTAGGCTTCAATTCCGCGAACCTTCGCGCGCCAAACTTTCGAGCGTGGTCAGCATAATTAGTTGGACTTTACTGGCATCGTTTCTTATATTTGGTGTGTTTCTCAGGCAGCATGAGCCAATTGACGCCAGACGCGAGCACTCAAACTAGCAGCACCGTTTCCGATCCTGGATCGGACTCCAGCAACTCCGTCGGTTTGAATATCCAACGCACAGTTGCGATCGCGCGCAACACTTTTCGCGAAGCGGTGCGCGATCGCGTCCTTTACAATCTGGTCCTTTTTGTTTTGCTGCTGATCGGCGGCGCCATTTTTCTGGGCGAGCTTTCGGCCGGCCAGGACGCCAAGATCATCGCCGATTTGGGATTGAGCGCGATGCTGCTCTTCGGAGTATTCATCGCGATTTTTGTTGGCGTCGGGCTGGTTTACAAAGAGATCGAGCGCCGCACGCTTTACGCCATCCTCTCAAAACCAATTGGCCGGGGCCAGTTTCTTCTCGGCAAGTATCTGGGTCTGTGCCTCACTCTGCTGGTGAATGTGGTGATCATGGGCGTGGGTGTTTCGCTGGCGCTCATCTATGTGCGCCGCGGCTGGGACCCTTTGGCGCTCAAAATTTGGCCGGCCATTCTCTTGATTTATGTCGAGCTGATGATTGTGACGGGCGTGGCGTTGCTCTTTTCCACGTTTTCTTCGCCCGCACTCTCAGCCTTGCTGACCTTCTTTGTATTCATCATCGGCCACTTCAGCGCTGACCTGAAAACGCTCGGAAATTCAGCCGGCAGCGTGGCGGCGAGGTGGCTTTTCCGTTCGCTCTATTACGGGCTGCCGAATCTTTCGAACTACAGCATGATCACGGCCGCCGCGCATGGCTACGTTCCTGAAGCCCGCGCGATGGCTGTGACAGTTGCTTACGCGATCTTTTACATCGTTGTGCTACTGGCCGGAGCGACGTGGGTTTTCAGCCGGCGGAATTTCAAATGAAGAAAGACGCTCTTAGATTGCTGGTGATCGTGCTGGGTCTGGCGGAGGTCGTCCTGCTGGCACATTGGATCGACGATCATCGGCCGGACAGAAACGCCCCAATCAGTGAAGAGCGTCTGTACGTGGACGGCGCAACCGCAAAGCGTCTGACGTTGGCTTTCAATGGGATCGCCGCCGATTGGTACTGGATGCGCTCGCTACAGTACGTTGGGCAGAAGATTGTCGATTACGAAGACTCGCACGACGGCCGGTTCAACCTGGGAAACCTTTCCTCGCTTAATTTGACTCTGCTGCCGCCGCTGCTGCGCGTGACCACGACCCTCGATCCGCAATTCATGGCGCCTTACGAATTCGGCGCGGTCATTTTGCCAGAGCTGGATCAGGACGAAGCCATTTCGCTTTTGAATTATGGAGTTGCCGCGAACCCTTCGTCGTGGCGCTTGCATCACTATCTCGGTTACATCTACTGGCAGCGAAAAGATTATGCGCAAGCCAGCGACATTTACGCTGCCGGAGCAAAGTTGCCGGGCGCGCCCGCATGGATGGCCGCGCTCAGCGCGCGCCTGAAGGCGGAAGGCGGCTCGCGCGATGCGGGTCGCGAAATGTACCGGCGTCTTTACGAAGGCTCGAACGACGAGGCCGTGAAAGAGATGGTGACGAAACAGATCATGCGGCTCGATTCGCTCGACCAGCGCGACGTGATTCGCCGCGTCCTGGCTGATTATCGGGCGCAGACGGGCCGCTGCGCTTCATCGTGGCGAGATGTCGCCGGCGCGTTGCGCACCGCGCGCTTGAAAATCGATTCGACCACCGGAGCGCCGCTTGATCCATCGAATACACCGTATCGCTTAATCAAGGACGGATGCGACGTCGATCTGAGCGAAGACTCGAGCGTTCCGAAACGTTGAGTATGCCAGCAGCCATAGAAATCCAAAACCTGACGAAGGACTACGAAGTCGGCTTCTGGCGCAAGCGCAAAGTGCGCGCGCTCGACGGTTTGTCTCTGAGTGTTGAGCCAGGCCAAATCTTCGGTTTTCTTGGCGCGAACGGCGCCGGTAAGACTACGACGCTGAAGTTGTTGATGGGTCTGATTTATCCTACCTGCGGGACGGCGCGCATCCTGGGCCGCGACATCGGCGACACCTCGATGCACGCGCGCATCGGTTACCTGCCCGAAAATCCGTACTTCTACGACTATCTGACGGCGCGCGAATTCTTGAACTACTGCGCACAGCTCTTCGGGCAAGATCGCTCCGCGCGCAGTCGCTGCACGGAAGAAATCCTGGCGCGGGTCAATCTGGAGAAGAAGAGTTGGGACCGGCAACTGCGGAAGTTTTCGAAAGGCATGTTGCAGCGCGTTGGTTTAGCGCAAGCCCTGGTTAATGATCCCTTGATCGTTTTTCTCGACGAGCCGATGAGTGGCCTCGATCCCGTCGGCCGTCGCGAAGTGCGCGATCTGATCGCGTCTTTGCGGGCGCAAGGCAAGACTGTGTTCACGTGCTCGCACATTCTTTCGGACATCGAGGTGCTCTGCGACAACGTGGCAATTCTGAAGGCTGGGCGTCTGGCTCACGCCGGCTCGCTCGATGAATTGCGCGCGCGCGAAAGCGCCCTGATTGAAGTGATCGTTACGGGCCCCGATGCGGCAACCATGAATCAGCAGCTTGGAAGCACGGGGAAAGTCACGACCACGGCGAGCGGCTTGCGAATCGAAGTTGCCGATGAGAAGGAAGTCGACGAGGTGATCGCGGCGCTGCGCAAGGCCAATGGAAAACTAGTTTCAGTGCAACCGGTCAGGCAGTCGCTGGAGGAGTTGTTTCTTGAATGAGCCCGTGTCAGAAGCCCGACCGTAAGGGAGGGCTCGTTTTCAAATAATTTGGCCCTCCCTTACGGTCGGGCTTCTGACACTCTCTACTTAAACCGAAACCCCGTCACTTCCATCTTGATGTTCGCCCGGTCGTCGCTCTCGGTCATGCCTTCCAGCCTTACTCCGACAAACATCGTCTTGTTGGGTTCGAGTGCGCCAAGTTCCGAGTTGGGAAGAACGACGACCGTTCGTTCTTTGACCGGCTGGCCCTGGTGATCGACCACCGCGGCGTGAACTTCCAGTCCTGTGATCGTACGACCGGTAAAGTTGCGCGCCGTCGTGTGCAACGTCATCACGATGTCACCCAAAGCACGTGGTGATTCATCTGCCTCAGGATCGTCCAGCGGGATTAGCTTCTTGTATTTTTCAAAATCGGGAGAGCCGGCCCGGATCGCGTTATCCAGCCGGAGTGGCGGACTGTCGCGCATCGACTTGCGCATTAGCAGGTAGAAAAGGCCGCCAATCAAGACGGCGGCGATTACCGCAACCACGATGATGATTGTGCGCGACGATTTGTCTTCGGGAATGCTGTGTTCCGCCGGCATAAGCTAAGAAGTTTTCTTGATAATAACTGTTAGCGCTGGTATATGGAAGCCTTCGACTCGACGGTTCGGAGAACTCCCGATGCCCTCCTCCCCCTTTTCCCGGATCAACGAGGAAGCCAAGGCTTGTGTATTCATTGTCCTGCTCTCCGCTCCCCAAGTGATCATCTATTTCGAACTCGCCGGCGCGCGCGCCGTTGCCATGGCGCTTTCACTGACTTAGGCGCCGATTGCTCCAGTTTTGTTCCGTTCAAACAGCATCAGGAGGACGAATCATGCCACAGAAAGTCGTCATAGACACTGACTTTGGAACTGACGCCGAAGATGCAATCGCCGTGGCGCTGGCAATGGCCTCAGACGAAATCGAGGTTCAGGCCCTCACTGTGTTGGGCAGACAATCCGTCTACCGCAAACAGATGCTCGAGAATTTCTTGTCGCGCCTGGGCAGCAATTGCGCGATTCCACCGCCGCCCTCGCTTGAGTCATTGTCCGACTAAGAGACAAGCTCTGCGGGGGTCTCGAAAGCCAGTTCAGTTATGTTATTAATCGCTCATCGGGCTCGACGTCGATGCAGATAACAACGGGGGTCTTCTTCACTACTTGTGCCTCACTTGCATAAAGTTTTACCAACTGTTGGCTAAGCACGGCCTTCGACTTTGCGGGGTTCGAGCAGCTCCTGATAAACGTGCTCGGTCTTCGTAATCATTCGATCGAGCGTAAACCTCTCACTAACCATGCGTCGAGCATTAGCCTTCAGCCTCTCGCGCTTTGTAGGATCGTCCAGCAATTCGCAAATCGCCTTTGCCAGCCCTTCTGCGTATTCGATTGGAACCAGCAGGCCAGTCTTATCTGGGTCGATGATCTCCCCTGCCCCCGCGGTCGTCGTGGCGACGACAGGCACGCCGCTGGCCATCGCCTCAACCATGGCGATGCCGAAAGACTCTGAGCGCGAAGCCGAAACGAACACGTCAAAAGTGCGAAGCAGTTCGGCCACGTCATCAGCCCAGCCGGTTATGCGCACGCGTTGCCTGAGATCGAACTCGTCGATCATTCGTTCGAGCAGCCGCCGATTCTCGCCGGTGCGCAACTTGTCCTCGCCGGCAATAATGAAGTCGACGTCATCGCGTCGTGAGCTGACGATGGCGGCGGCCCGGAGAAAATTCTCCTGTCCCTTGATCGGCGCCAGCTCCCCGATCGTCCCCACGGATAGTCTGGCGCCGGGCTGCGGCCGCTCAGCAGCATTGTCTTCGCTCGTCTTCGCGAATCGATCAATGTCGACGCCGTTGTGTATCAAGA
>DATGVD010000083.1:0-16959 GCA_035300785.1 Pyrinomonadaceae bacterium
CGTCCTGTAGTTTCATTGCCCGCTCCACTGCGGCTGGGGTCATCTGCTTCATTCCTGCATCCTGTCATGCAGTTTGACCCTGCCGCTCAAAGCGGACACTTCATCTGCTAATCAGATCGGACATATCATGTGCTAACGACAGTATAAAAACTATTCGGTTGACCTGGACGCTCCGGCAATGTATAAGAGGAACAATTAATGTGATGAAATCGAAGCTGGCAAAAACATCGGTATTCGAGTTCGGGTGGCTAACGACCGTCGGGGCGGCTTGCGCCTGTATGTGTATGTGTTGTCCGTTCAGCGAGCGGGGTGAGTGTATGCCATAGGAATGAAATCCATTTCGGTAACACCGCAGCCGCTCAAGTTGAGCGGCTTTTTTGTTTTTAGGCGATAGTGAATTCGCGGACGAGATCACATGAAAGACATAACCATTGAGACTGCCCGAGAGGGATCGCCGGCCCCAGCTCCCTACGTCCGTGATGAGTTAGCCAATTACGAAGAGCAGATCAAGAAATATCGCGCCGGCGAAGTCGACGAGACGAGGATGCAGAAGCTGCGTCTGCACTTTGGCACTTATGCTCAACGTCAGGAGGGAGTGCAGATGCAGCGCATCAAGATTCCTGGCGGGTTACTGACCGCAGATCAACTCACGCGCCTGGCTGACGCAGCGGATCGGTTTGGCAGTGGCTTCATTCATTTCACGACGCGCGAAGATGCGCAGATATATTACGTGAGCCTGGAAAAAACGCCTGAACTGCTGCGGTTTTTGGCCGCGGGCGGCATCACTTCGCGCGAAGCTTGCGGCAACACTGTGCGCAACATCACCGCGTGTTATCGCGCCGGTACGTCGGCAACTGAGGTTTTCGAAGTTCAGCCGTACGCCGATGCTCTGTTTCGGTATCTCGTGCGCAACAAGTACAACCAGAACCTCGGTCGCAAGTTCAAGATCGCTTTCGAAGGTTGCGCGGATGATCACTCTGGATTGCGGATTCACGATATCGGTTTGTGGGCAGTCACCAGGACCGAGAAGGGCGAGCCTCGGCGCGGCTTTCAAGTTTATCTCGGCGGTGGACTGGGCGCGGGGCCGCAACTCGCGCATCTCTACACAGATTTTCTTCCCGTCGAAGATCTATTCAACCTCGCGGCGGCGACCCTGCGACTCTTTGACCGTTACGGTGAGCGCAAGGCCCGCATGAAAGCGCGCATGAAATTCCTGGTTCAGGCGTTCGGTTGGGACAAATTTCGTGCGGCTCTCGATGAGGAGCGAGACCGAGTTGGCCCAATACCGTTAGCCGGATACCTGGCAGAGACTGAAGAGTCAATCCCGGAAGAGGCTGCAAGTGAGCGTGGGTTGCACGTATTGGATTCACGAACCAGTGATCCTCAATTTCAGGCATGGGTCCGCGACTCTGTGATCGAGCATAAGGTCGCGGGCTTTCGCGGAGTCCACGTGCGCATCAAGCTCGGCGATTTAACTGCCGAGCGTGCCCGTCGACTCGCGGATGTGGTTCGGCAATTCTCGTCGAGCCAGCTGAGAATTTCGATTGAACAGAACATCTATCTGCCGTGGGTACACGAACAACGTCTCTGGGATCTTTTCGTTGCTCTCGGTGAGCTTTCACTTGCCGAGCGCGGAGTCGGCACGATTACCGATGTGACCACTTGTCCGGGCTCCGACACTTGTCGGCTTGGTATTGCTTCAGCGAAAGGTTTGGGGGGTGCCATTAGTGACGCCTTTAATAATGGTCTGGCGAAATACTCCGAGCTGGCGCGCCCTTTGCGCGTGAAGATCTCCGGTTGTCCCAACGGATGCGCGCATCACTCAGTCGCCAACATCGGATTCTATGCCGCGGCACTTTCGCATGAAGACCGCAGCGTACCGGCCCATTTTGTCACGGTGGGCGGTCATACACGTGGAGATGACGCGAAGTTCGGCTCGCTGATCGGCAAATTTCCCGCAAAGAACTGCGTAGCGGTAACCGAAACTCTGCTGGAATTTTATGAGAAAACGAAGGAGCCGGCAGAGGATTTCAACTCCTTCGTCTCGCGCACCGGGATTGAACGTTTGAAAGAGATCCTCGAGCCGTTGCGGCGAGTTCCTTCGTTCGAAGAGAACCCGTCCCTCTACGAGGACTACGGACACGAACACGAGCAATTTGCTGTCCGCAAAGGCATTAAGGGCGAATGCGCAGGCTCAACCGTGGCCGAAACCATACCTTCAATCGACGCAGCACGTGAATGGCTGGCCCAGGCAGAAGCATTGATCTATCACAAGGAATACGAGCATGCGGTGCTTGCGGCTTATGAAGCCGCAGCCGCGGCCGCGCGCGTTCCACTCTACCGGCAGCTTGTCGATCCCTTCACTGCGGAAGAGGCTCTGTGGGAATTCGAGAACCTGTTTGTGTTGTCAGGCCAGACGCAGGGGGCTTGGCAAGAAGTTTCGTCAAAGTTTGAAGCCCTGAAAAAGGATGGTCTGTCACTTGGCGGCGAGAAGGAAGCCGGCGCACGAACAATCGTCGCAGAGGCGCGCAGCTTTCTTGACTACTGCACGCCAGCAACGGTCAAAGAGGCGGTGGCTTTCGAATGAGAGATGAAGTGAAACGCGGAGTTCTGGTGGTAGGTCACGGCAGCCATCGCCGGGAAGCTAACGATGACGTACGCGAAGCCGCGCGGCGCATCGCCGAACGCGGGCGGTTTCCTCTGGTCGAAGCTGCCTTTCTCGAGATTGAACATCCGAATATCAGCAAAGCATTTGCACGCCTGGTCGAGCAGGGCGCGGACGAAATCATAGTACATCCCTATTTTCTCTCGCCGGGTAGACATACGCGTGGCGACATTCCCATAGAAGTTCGTGAAGCTGCAAGTCATCACCCTGGTGTCAACTATCGCATTACCGAACCGCTCTCAGCGCATCCACTGGTAATCGAGGCATCAGTCGAACGTCTACTTGAAACAATCGCTCGCGATACGGCTGAAAAGGCATCGAACGCCGCTAATTATCAGGCCCAGCGCGGCACGGTTTATCTCGTCGGTGCAGGACCGGGTGACCCGGGGCTGCTAACGATCAAGGCGCGCGATCTTTTGGAATCTTGTGACGTCGTGATTTACGATTATCTCGTCAATCCGGAAATACTTTGCCACGTTCCGTTCCAGGCCGAGCGCGTTTACGTCGGCAAAGTCGGCGGTGGCCGGCAGACTCCACAAGATCAGATCAACTACTTACTGACCAAGCACGCGCAAACGGGAGCACGTGTCGTGCGACTGAAGGGCGGTGATCCTTTCCTGTTTGGCCGCGGCGGCGAAGAAGCTGAGGCGCTACGCAGCGCCGGCATTCGATTCGAAGTAGTTCCGGGCATTAGTTCAGCGCTGGCTGTTCCCGCCTATGCAGGAATGCCTCTCACGCATCGAGATTTGTCTTCCTCCGTGGCTGTGGTCACCGGTTCGCGGGTGCGAGAGATAACCGCCACGTCCATCAGCGCGAATTTGTCGGCCGATACCATCGTCATTTTGATGGGCGTGACCCACTTGCGCGAAATTGTCGCTGATCTGATTGCCGCTGGGCGCTCAATTGAAACGCCGGCAGCCGTGATTCGGTGGGGTACTTACGAAGGGCAACTGACCGTCACGGGAACATTGGGAACGATCGCTGCCGATGCTTTGAATGCCGGCATGCGACCGCCCGCAGTGATAGTTGTCGGTGAGGTTGTGAAGTTGCGCGAGCGTCTTAAATGGTTTGAGCAAACCTCCGAGGGTTTCGATGAAAAAGAGTTGGAGACCGCATTGGCCTTGACCGGCTGAAGGGATTGACATGTCTGTTAGTGTTTTGTCATTCACACACGACACAACGGCTGAAGAGTTGAAGCGCGTTTCGGATGAATTCGAGAACGCTCCTCCGGAAGCCATACTTCGCTGGGCCGGCGAGGAGTTTGGTCCGGACATCGCGGTGGCTACCGGGTTCGGAGCTGAAGGGTGCGTGCTCATCGCAATGCTCTCAGGCATTGGTGCGGGCGCACGGATTTTCTACCTCGACACAGATCTGCTATTCCCTGAGACGTACGCGCTCCGCGATCGATTGGAGGCCCGTTACGGTGTGCGCTTTGAACGACGTGCGACGCGGGTCTCTCTCAGCGATCAAGCCGTCGAATACGGGGAGCGTTTGTGGGAGCGTCAGCCTGATCTCTGTTGCCGTCTGCGCAAGGTTGAGCCTTTGAAAGAGATGCTGACCGGACTGCAAGCCTGGGTCACAGCTATTCGTCGTGAACAGTCACCGGCTCGTGCAAACATCGACCTGGTCGAGCGCGACGACAGATTTGGCTTGATCAAAATCAATCCGCTGGCTACGTGGTCAACCAGTGACGTCTGGGACTACATTGCCAGGCACGATGTGCCTTACAACCCGCTTCACGACCACGGTTACCCGTCTATAGGCTGCGCGCCCTGCACCACGCCCGTCCAAATCGGCGAAGATTCGCGCGCAGGCCGATGGCGCGGCACGAGCAAGACTGAATGCGGATTACACCCGGCTGGCAAGGAAAAACTAAAGGACGTGGAAGGACCAGGCTCGACAGCATGAAACTTATAAAACCGCATGGGGGCAAATTAGTTAATCGCGAAGTTACCGGGGGTGAGCGCGACAGGCTTATTCAAGCAGCGATCAATATGCCCGCTCTGCGCCTGAACGCCCGGGAAATTTCCGAACTGGAAATGATTGCCACGGGTGCTTACTCACCGCTCGAAGGATTCCTCGATCGATCCGACTATGCCTCGGTATGCGCCAGAATGCGGCTAGCCAACGGAGTTGCCTGGCCGATTCCGATTACCCTCTCAATCACGAACGAGCAGGCCCGCACGTTTCGCCAGTTCGAGGATGTGGCGCTCTATCAGGAAGATCATTTGCTTGGCATACTGCATCTTGCTGACAAGTATTGTTACGATAAAGCACGTGAAGCGGAACTGGTCTATCGCACCACCGACTCTGCTCATCCCGGCGTGCGAGTTCTCTACCATCAGGGTGACTGGCTGCTGGGAGGAAAGATCAGTCTCCTCAATCGACCGCGCGATCCTGCGTTCCCAGGTTATCGTCGAGATCCGGTCCAGACCCGCGCGCTCTTTCAGCAGCGCGGTTGGCGCCGGGTGGTAGCTTTCCAGACGCGCAATCCGGTTCATCGAGCCCACGAGTACATCCAAAAATGCGCGCTCGAGATCGCCGATGGATTGCTCCTGCACCCGCTGGTTGGCGAAACCAAAGCGGATGATTTGCCCGCGGACGTGCGGCTCGAGTCGTACGAAGTGATTCTCGCCGGCTACTATCCGTCGGCTCGCACGATTCTTTCGATCTTGCCCGCGGCGATGCGGTATGCCGGCCCGCGCGAGGCCGTCTTTCACGCGCTGGTTCGAAAAAACTATGGTTGTTCGCATTTCATCGTCGGGCGCGATCACGCCGGAGTGGGCAACTACTACGGTAGCTATGATGCCCAGCACATCTTCGATGAGTTCGAACCTGAAGAACTCGGAGTGACACCGCTATTCTTTGATCACACATTCTATTGTCGCTCGTGCGGGGCGATGGCTTCGAACAAAACGTGCCCCCACGAGATGACAAACCATGTCACGCTTTCCGGCACTAAGGTGCGCGAGATGTTAAGTGTCGGACAAATTCCGCCGGTTGAATTTACCCGGCCTGAGGTGGCCCGGGTATTGATCGAGGCACTGAGAGCAATCGAGACAGAACATTTGGTTAGCACAGAAGCTTAAGAGAACCAGGAGTCGATTAGTGAGCAACGGCAAAGGATTCACCATATGGCTGACCGGATTATCCGGGGCCGGAAAGACAACTCTCGCAACGGAAATGGCGCGCGAGCTGCGGGCTCGAGGAGTAAGCGTCGAGGTCCTCGATGGAGATCAAGTGCGCACAAACCTTTCGAAAGGCCTGGGCTTTTCAAAAGAAGATCGCGATACCAACATACGCCGTATCGGCTATGTCTGTCGTTTACTTTCGCGGAACGGCGTAGCGGCGATAGCGGCGGCCATCTCTCCTTACCGCGAGGCGCGTGATGAGGTGAGACGACTGGTCGAACAGGATGGCGTCGAGTTTCTCGAGGTTTTCGTGACGTGTCCCATCGATGTGCTGGCAGAGCGGGACGTCAAGGGACTCTACAAAAAAGCCCTGGCGGGCGAGATAAAGGGTTTCACGGGGGTCGACGATCCATACGAGGAGCCGTTGGCTCCGGATGTGATAATCGAGTCAGACCGCGAACTCGTTGACTTCAGCGCCATGAAAATAATTAATGAGCTTGAGCAACGTGAACTGGTGCCGAAAGTCGAGATCCCCGGTCAGCCTGCGGCAAGTAACGCGAATGATAGAAACAGCCTGAAAGTCTTTAATCCGGCGGGTGCATTGGCTTGAGCTTCGCGAGATCTTCCGGACACCAGAAGCCCAGGGCATGGCGGAACCGCGACCCTTGTATAAAAGAAACTTTGGGTCCTATTTGAAATATTTAGATTGACGCGTTTGATAAACAAACCGCTTGACAGTTTGAGGGTGCGATCGTTTAGACTGGTTTTGGAATTCTTGACAACCGAACGTGGCGATTTAGAGCGACTTGCTCCACGTAAAAAACTGCTAAAGAGCTGGATTGGACTCAAACGAAGTTTCCAGAGCCTTCCGCGCAACCTTTAGCGCGGAAGGCTTTTTAGTTTGAGAGCAAAGCATTTACGCCACGCTTCCGATAGAACTGGCGAGGTCAATGATGAGCACGGTGCTGAATCCAACGATTGAAGACGATTGTACGTTCGCCCTCGCAGAGCCATTTCAGCTTGCGTCCGGCGAGCAATTGCAACCAGTGACTCTGCGCTACGCGCTTTATGGCAGGCTCAACAGAGACCGCGACAACGCGATTCTCGTGTGTCACGCATTGTCGGGATCGGCTCGGGTAGCCGAATGGTGGCCGCAGATGTTTGGGCCGGACGGGATCTTTGACACTGAGCAATACTGCGTGATTGGCATTAATGTGATCGGATCGTGTTACGGTTCGACCGGGCCGCGTTCGTCCAATTCACGGACAGGGGAACGCTATAACAGCAAGTTTCCCGTGGTTAGAGTTGCGGACATGGTTCGAGCGCAGGTCGAAGTGTTGAATTTACTCGGCGTGCAGCGACTTCATACGGTGATTGGGCCTTCGATTGGCGGCATGCAGGCGCTGCGATGGGTTGTCGATTTTCCTGATCGAGTTGAGCGATGCGTTGCTATCGGCGCCACGCCGCTGTCAGCGATGGGACTCGCTCTCAACCATCTACAGCGCCAGGCGATTCGTAATGATCCTGTTTGGAGCAATGGTAACCACGACGCTGACAATCAGCCCGTCGCGGGTTTGGCGCTCGCGCGCGCTATCGCCATTTGTTCTTATAAGTCACCGGACCTTTTCGCGGAGCGTTTTGCTCGGAAGCCAAACCGCAACGGCGAAGACCCGCATTCTTCGTTGGAAGATCGTTACGACGTCGCAGGTTATCTAGACTATCAAGGCGCAAGTTTCACGCGTCGCTTTGATGCCAATTCATACCTGGTGCTGTCCAAAGCCATGGATGCTTTCGATCTGGCTTGCGGGTACGGCTCGGAAGCAGCAGCGCTCCGGCGTATACGGGCGCGGGTGCTGCTGGTTGGCATCTCGTCTGACTGGCTCTTTCCGGCAACGGACATACTGGCGCTTGCCGAGCGGATGCAAGCGGCCGGGGTTGATGTTAGTTATCGAGAACTTACGTCATCGCACGGCCACGACGGCTTTCTTGCAGAGGCGGACCGGCTCGCTTCGCTGCTCAGGCCACACTTGATTGAAGAAGCTGAGGCCGTGTTGGCTGCCGGATCTTACTGATTCCTGATGTGATTGTTTCAGTTTGGAGGAGACTTATGAGTACTGTTTTTGCACTGGAAGCAAGTGAGCGCACGGTTACGTTGCCGAGGCATTTGCTGCGCGACCGGGTAGCGCTCGTTACGGGAGGATCGCGCGGCATCGGCCGCGCCACCGCACTTCGATTGGCCGAAGCGGGCGCACATGTCGTCATCAATTACGCCCGGCAGACTTTCGTCGCTGAGGAAGTTTCGCAGGCCTGCATTGAACTTGGCGTCAAAGCCCTGGCAGTGCGGGCCAACGTGAGCGAACCGACCGAGGCGGAAATGCTGGTTGAGACTGCCTTTGAAAACTTCGGGCGCCTTGATCTCGTGGTGGCGAACGCGGGCATTTGGGAAGGAGCCCCCGTGGAAAAGATGTCCGAAGAGCTTTGGGATGGCGTCATCGATACTAACCTGAAGGGCACGTGGTCGGTTTGCCGCGCTGCCGTCCCGCTCATGAAAAGGGAAGGCCGCGGCTCAATTATTGTAGTTAGTTCGACGGCGGGACAACGCGGCGAGGCTGGTTACTCGAATTACGCAGCTTCGAAAGGCGGTCAGATCAGTTTCGCCAAGTCCCTGGCGATAGAGTTGGCTCCGGAAATTAGAATCAATTGTGTGGCGCCGGGCTGGGTCGACACCGATTTGAATGAAGCCGTGTTCAGTGATAATGGTTTCAAACAGAAATTGGCTGAGGGGATTCCCCTTCGACGCATCGCAACGGCCGACGATGTAGCCTTATCGATCGTTTTTCTCGCTTCAGACTGGGCTCGGCACATTACCGGCGAAGTCCTGAATGTAAACGGCGGCGCGGTCCTATGCGGTTAATAAGCCGGCGCAACCTCGATCGATCAGCAAGATGCTTGAAATAGCCGTGTCGAGACGACGAACTTGTCTCTCAGGCGTCACGCCCCGACAAAAGTGTAGGGGGAATGTTTAGCGAGTTAGCATTTATCGCTATGCCCTCCTGAAAGATATCCATACTGCGTCGAAAAGGGACCGCTTCGCCGGTGGACCAGCCAGGTTCGAACATGGGTCCTGGTATCCTCCGGCCAGCTAATACCAGTGATCCTGTTCCAGACCAGGCAGCAATCTTCTCCAATCCTCCCGAAGCTGGGTGGGTTCAAAGCTGCAACTTCAGAATCTCCTTGTAAGAAACATTTTTGTCGGCGGCTTCGAGAGACGCTTACATAGATGTCCGCAAGCTTACTCGTAGCCGCCTGACTTCAGCGGTCGGAAATGTTCCGAATCAATAGTCTTCCAGATATTAATTGCATCAGCAGGCACTCAGCCCAATTTTCTTCCTGAGTGGCACAGAGATTGTTAGCCGTCTAGCGCGAAGCTGCCTGAATTCTCAATATCGCTAGTTTGATCTGAGTGAACCATCAGGTTGGTGACAGAGACGCCAATAGTTTAGGAAGGGGCTTGCAGATACAGATGATGCACATAAAGAAGCGACTTACACTTTCACAAAAACTTTCGCGGTTGCGCGGGCGGCTCCATGATCGGGAATGGCGGCGTTACGGCTGGCTACTTTTGATCGGTAAGGGGACAGGCGTGGCCCTGCTAATCGCGGGCGTCGCCTTTCTTCCCGGTTTGGTCGGCCTTAACGTATTAGCCGCCGATGCTGAGGTTAAGGCCAGCGATATCGTCAACCCAATTAACACAGTATGGACGCTCCTGGCTGCCTTTCTGGTTTTTGCCATGCAGGTAGGTTTCACCATGCTGGAGGCCGGCTTCTGCCGCTCACGCGAGACGGTGAACGTTTTGATGGAGTGCATCGTCGACACGTGCCTTTGCGGTGTTCTCTTCTTCGCTTTCGGATTTGCTTTCATGTTCAGTCACGGTAACGGCCTGATTGGTTACCACTGGTTCTTCCTGAAAGGCGTGCCCGCTACATACGAAACGACCGGCGTGGCGTTCCTGGCCTTTTGGCTTTTCCAGTTTGCCTTTGCCGACACTTGCTCGACGATCACCTCGGGCGCGATGATCGGACGCACGAGTTTCGTGGGTGACCTGCTTTACAGTGTTGCCGTGTCCGGCTTCATCTACCCAATCATCGGTCACTGGGCCTGGGGCCCGGACGGATTCCTGGCAACGATGGGAAGCGTAGGAAATTTTTTACCCTCTCTGGGGACGGGCTTCCACGACTTCGCCGGCTCTACAGTGGTACACACGATCGGTGGCTTTATCGCCCTTGCGGGCGCCATAGCTCTCGGTCCTCGTCTCGGTCGCAAGTTCAAGCGCGATGGGGGCGGCCCGATGATGCCCCACGATTTGACGATCGCTGCGGTGGGTGGGCTAATCCTTTGGTTCGGCTGGTACGGCTTTAATCCTGGCAGCACGCTTTCGGCAATGGACTTCGAGGGCATAGGGCGCGTTGCGACTAACACCACACTCGCGGCTTGCGCAGCCGGTCTAACGGCTCTTGCCTACGCTTACGTTCTGAGTAAGAAATGGGACGTTAGCTTCACCGTCAACGGCTTTCTGGCCGGGTTGGTGGCTATCACCTGTCCCTGCTACTGGGTTAGCCCGGTTGGCGCTGTCATCCTGGGCGGAGTTGCCGGCGTAGTTGTCGTCGTAGGTGTGGAGTTCCTGGAATGGTTGCGGATTGACGATCCTATCGGCGCCGTCCCGGTCCACGGGTTTGCCGGGATCTGGGGAACGCTATCGCTGGGCCTCTTCGCGTGTGGCAAGTACGGCGCGACTGGTCCGATAGCGCCCGACGCGTCTGCTCCACTGGCGGGATTGTTTTACGGTGGCGGCCTGACGGTGCTCAAAGCGCAGGCGATCGGAAGTTTTACGATCACCCTTGCCACATTCGCTGTTTCGCTGGCAGTAATGTATTTCCTCAAGGCGTTTAAACTTCTCCGCGTTTCTGCCGAGGGCGAGAGGTATGGTCTCGACCTGCATGAACATGGAATTCCGGCTTATCCGGAATATGTTATCTCCTCTCTGGCCAGGCCGGGGGGCATGGACTTTCAAGAGAAGCCCAGTCCCGTTGGCGACCATGGATCGATCAGAACTGAGTCTGTGTCACACGTGGCTGACTGAACCGATGTTTGACGCGGGCTGAACGCCAAACATTAAGAGCAGAGCGCTGCCAGACTGTTGATGGACCTTCGTATTCCTGGCTCTTCAGCGCTTGAGTTTGGATCGTAACTGCCCGGTTTGTCGACCGGAGGATAGATGAGAAATTGATGAGGCAAGAGTCATAGGAGCCGAAAACCAAGAGAATCCAGGAGACAAATAGATGAAGAGGGTTGAAGCAATCATTAGACCGCACCTTTTAGACGCAGTGAGAGACGCTCTCCAGGAAGTCGGTGTTGCCGGGATGACCATCAGCGAGGTCCAGGGTTATGGTCGCCAGAAGGGGCATACCGAAACCTATCGCGGCACGGAGTATCAGATCGAGTTTATTCCCAAGATCAAAATCGAAGTGATCATCCCGGAAGGTATTGAAGATGCCGTAATCGAGGCCATCAGTAAGACCGCGCGGACCGGCAAATTCGGCGACGGTAAAATATTTGTTGCTCCGACGGAGGACGTCATACGCATCCGCACCGGCGAGCGAGGCGAAGCGGCCTTGTAAGCCTGGTAAGAAATCAGAGATCGCACAGAAGTTCGACCTTTACGTCCGGATCGCCGGATCCGGGCGTGATGTTCGAGAAACAAAAAGCATGGCCCACCCGTCCAGGCTTTCTAGGGCGCGAGACAGGTGAGCCACTTACATCGTCCCTTTCGAGACGATATGGAGGCAAAGTAGTCTCATGTCATGCTCTCTGTCAAGCATGCCTAACAGGCATGAAACGGTAAGAAGTTTATTGGAAGTGACCGGGCGAAAAATCAAGCGAGTCCGCGCGGTCGAGCAAGCAGCGATTGGACCGCGCCGCTGGTTGATGATCGCCTCGTGGGTCATGTGCTTGGTGTTGATTCTGCTTTCAACAAACGCTTTCGCGCAGCAGCCATCTTCAACCAGGATTGATGAAAACGCGGAGCTGCGGCTGGAAGTCAAGCAACTGAAGGAGCGTTTGGAAAAGCTGGAGCAACAGCCGCGAACGGTGAGCGCGGCAGCGGACAAGCCAAAGGAGACATCAGCGGAACCGCGTGCCACTCCTGAAGCGACCACCGCGCCCCCAGGCAAGACGGATGATCACAGTATCCTGAACTTCTTCAAGGAAGTCGAAGTGAGCGGGTTCATCGATGGATATTACGGCTATAACTTCAATAAACCGGCCGGGCGCCTAAATGTGTTGCGCAACTTCGACACGAAATCTAATCAGTTCGCGCTGAACCTGGCTGAGATTGTCATAGAGAAGAAGCCGGACCCGCTCAACTCGCGTGTTGGCTTCCGACTCGATCTGGACTATGGCCCTGCCACGGATTTGGTTCACGCATCAGAACCGGGCGGAAGCCAGGTTTATAAAGTCATTCAGCAAGCATATGGCAGCTACCTCGCGCCGGTTGGTTCAGGGTTGCAAATAGATGTAGGCAAGTTCGTGACGTGGAACGGGGCCGAAGTGATCGAAACGAAGGATAATTGGAACTACTCGCGCGGTTTGCTCTTCGCGTGGGCGATTCCCTATTACCATGCGGGAGTCCGCGCGAAGTACTCGTTCAACAGCAGGGTGAGTTTAATGGGCGCGGTCGTCAACGGGTGGAACAACGTCGAAGAAAACAATAGCGGCAAAACCTTTGGGCTTTCGCTTACGTGGGTGCCGAACCCAAAGCTCTCCGTAATTCAGAGCTACACGACGGGGCCAGAACAGACTAACGATCAGCGTCACTTTCGCCACCTGCTGGACACGGTCGTGACTTACAACTTCAACAAGCAATGGGCGGTGATGGGCAACTACGATTACGCTCAAGACACGCTTACCTCTGGGGGCAAGGTGCACTGGCAGGGCGTTGCGGCGTACCTCCACTACGCGCCGACAAACAAGCTGGCCTTCACGCCACGCTACGAATGGTTCGGCGACTACAACGGATTTGCGACTGGTACTGCGCAGCGTGTCAAGGAGTTCACGATGACTGGTGAATACAAAGTTAAGCCCACTCTAATCATGCGGCTCGAGTACAGACGCGATTGGTCCGATCACCTTTTCTTCCCGAAGAGCGACCCGCTGATTCTCGCCAAGAGTCAGTCGACTGTGCTGGCAGGTTTGATATGGACGTTCGGTACGCGCGAACAATGAAAGGCTTGGAACCGCAAGCGCTCATTTGGATCACGAGTCGTTCACAGGCTCAACGAAAGGCGGTAAGAAGGAGAATCAAAGAAGAGAGATTTAAACCAATAACATGACCCATCCTGCTGTGGTAGTTGCCGGGAATTGTTTTCGGTCTTTGGCAACCGCTCATGGCTTTGTAACGAGTGGCCCGGCAATTAGCCGCCCCCTTGTCGATTGTCAAATTTCCTGTCACCCAAAAAGGATGAATACTTATGAGTGTCAAAGATGTGCTGAAGTTTGCCGCCGATGAAAAGGCGGCCTACGTCAATGTTCGTTTCACAGATTTGGTCGGAGCCTGGCATCACCTGACGTTTCCGATCGAAGAGCTGTCGGAAAAGTCTTTCGACGAAGGTTTCGGTTTCGACGGTTCGAGTTTGCGCGGGTGGGCATCGATCCACGAATCCGACATGCTCCTGGTGCCTGATCCTTACCGTTACTGGATCGACCCTTTCATGGAGGTAAAGACTTTGTGCCTGGTTGCCGATGTCGTCGATCCGATCACGAGGAAAGGCTACTGGCTCGATCCGCGCGGTGTGGGGCACCGGGCTGAAAACTATCTGAAGTCCACGGGCATTGCCGATACGGTCTATTTTGGTCCTGAAGCCGAGTTCTTCGTCTTCAACGACGTGCGCTTCCAAAACGAAGGTCATTCCGCCGGTTTTTCGATAGACAATCCGGAAGCAGTATGGAATACGAATGGTCAGAATGGGAACTCGAATCTTGGTTATCATATTCGCAACAAAGAAGGATATGTTCCGCTCCCCCCACTCGACACGCTTCAGGATTTTCGCACCGAAGTTGCCAACGAGTTGAAGAAGGCCGGCATTCAGGTCGAGTGCCATCACCATGAAGTCGCCACGGCCGGGCAGTGCGAGATCGACTTTCGCTATTCAACTTTGATTGGTACTGCCGACAATCTGCAGATCTTCAAATACACGGTACGCAATGTAGCGCAGCGTCAACATAAAGGCGCGACGTTTATGCCCAAGCCGCTGTATGGTGACAACGGCTCAGGCATGCACTGTCACCAATCGCTGTGGAAAGACGATCAGCCGCTCTTCAGTGGTGATGGCTACGCCGGACTATCAGAGCTGGCACGGTTCTACATCGGGGGTTTGCTGAAGCACGCACCGGCCATCGTCGCTTTCGCGGCGCCGACTACGAACAGCTACAAGCGTTTGGTTCCTGGGTTTGAAGCGCCGGTCAACTTGGCCTATTCGGCGCGCAACCGATCGGCGGCCATTCGCATTCCGATGTTCTCGACCAACCCCAAACTCAAACGTCTGGAGTTTCGGCCGCCTGACCCATCGTGCAATCCTTATCTGGCTTTCTCGGCGATGCTCCTCGCTGGATTGGACGGCATTCAAAACCGGATTGAGCCGGGTGAACCACTGGACAAGGATATTTACGACATGTCGGCTGAACAGCTGAAGCTAATCCCCAGCCTGCCGGGCTCTCTCGACGAATCGCTCGAAGCATTGGAAGCGGATCAGGATTTCCTAATGAAAGGAGATGTCTTCACTCCAGAACTGGTTGAGCGCTGGATCACTTACAAGCGGGAGCGCGAGATTCAGCCGCTCAGGCTGCGTCCGCATCCGCTGGAGTTCAGCATGTACTACGACATCTGAACCCGGACCGTTATCAGAAGGAAGAGGGAAGTACTGGTTCAGTTTCAAATCAAAAACTCGATTTGCCGGGAGCGCGGACGAGCCCCAGCGGGACAACCCGCTGGGTGCTGGACTCGTCCGCAATGAGCGCGAAGCGCGAAAGGATCAATCGGTAAGGTTTTCTCTGGCTTGGACGAGACTTCGTACCTCCCGACGCGATGCGTATGAGCCGTCGGGGCTCCCAGCACTAGCGGCTCACATTTTCAAATTGAACCAGTGCCAAGAGCGACAATGGCTGGGGGTATCGTCTCTCTGTCTTTTCTCCTGCGAGCCACGCAGAAACAAAATTTTCTTGCTCTGCTATTCGCATTTATAGGTAGCTAAGAATAATCAATTATACAATCCGGTGACAAAGCTGTAGATTGGGCGACGAGGATTAGGATTGAGGGTTGGTGGCGACAACCGCCAACTGTTCTGGTGACGAATGAGTTGGGCAGTCATTTCAAGCAGGTCAGTGGGTACGCTGCGTCCGAATGCGTTGCGGGCGCCGGCTTCCGTCCGTGTTGCGCTCACTCTTACGTCAATTATCACAAAGAAGGACCCGACGTGATGGCCTGTTGACAATCTTGAGCGTGGTTAATCAAGCCATCAACGAAAGTGTTGATGGCCTTTTGCGTATCTGAAGCTCTTTTGTCGCCGGTTTGGAACGGAATCCCCTAACCATGGTCGCGGGTCGAGTTTGGAGTTCATCGAGCCTTAGCTTGCACCGGTAATCGGCAATCTAACCTTTAACTCTGAACGCAAGATTGACCCACAATGAAACCGAGCAGGGGCTAACGGAGGAACAAATGGGTTTTTACGATTGGGACCGGATGAAGCCGGAAGAAGTCACGGATCTTTACCTCAGAAAGGTGGTCGCTGGTCAAAACATCGTCGTGGCCAGAATCGAGGTAAAGGAAGGGGCGGTAACCTTGCCGCACAATCACGAAAGCGAAGAGGTGATCATGGTGCTGAGCGGTGTGTGGCGCTTTCAGCTGCCAAACCGCGAGGTAACGCTTTCAGCCAATCAGATGCTTTGCATCCGGCCGGGAGTTGAGCACTCTTCCGAGGCCCTCGAAGACACGGTGGCGCTCGATATTTGTGCGCCCACGCGACCTGATTGGATTAGTGGTGCCGACCGGCCGCTTCACTACGATCCGGATCAATCCCTGTGGGCGGTATGAGGCTCTCGGTTCGGGGTCTTAGTCCTTCAGTTTTGCTTGGTGCCTTAGCGAGAACTAAAGCCTCGCGACAATTTCTCGCAAAGGCGCGGCGCAAAACAATCCAGGGACACTGCGAATTTTGCAAGAAGTAGACACAGAGGTTTAAGCAGTGACATTTGATCAAACCAGAACGGAGCGAAGGCGTAAAGCAGCAGATGATAGACCATGACTTCGAAAACGTTGCGTCGGAGCGTCTGCGCGCAGCGCGTCGTGTGGTCATCAAGCTGGGCACGAGCATCGTTACGGAACCGGACGGTCAGATAGCCACCGAACAAGTTCAGCCGATAGTGCGCTCGATTGCCGCACTCAGAAATGCCGGTCGCCAGGTTGTGCTGGTCTCGTCCGGCGCAGTAGGACTTGGCGCCGGACGACTGAATTTGCCGCGAGTTCGCCTGAGTGGTCTGGTTGTCCGTCAGGCTTGCGCGGCTGTCGGCCAGAATTTGCTGATGAATGCTTACCAGCAATTGTTCGGGGCTCTTGACGTAGAGATCGCGCAGGTTCTGCTGACAGAGAAGGATTTCGCCGATCGACGCAGCTATAGAAATTTGCAAAGAACGATGGAGAAGCTGCTCAAGTTCGGTGTGCTGCCCATTGTCAACGAGAACGACACGGTCTCAACTGCCGAGCTCGCATATCTGGATGACGGAACAGAGCGCATCTTCGGCGACAATGATCGGCTGGCCGCGCTCGTGATGAGTAAGCTGGAAGCCGATGCGCTCATCCTGTTAACGGATGTGGACGGTTTGTTTCGGAAGACGAAAAACGGATCGGCTACTGCTGTCGGTGACGGAAGGGAAGTGATTGCTCTCGTCGAGGAAATTACCGCGGAGTTGAGGGCCTCGGCGACTGGACCGTCGGTAAGCGGGCGTGGCGGGATGGTAAGTAAACTGGACGCCGCGGAGATCGCTATGCATGCGGGCGGAGTCGCAGTTATTGCAAACGGCACGATGCCTGACACGCTCGATCGTGTCTTCGCGGGC
>DATGVD010000084.1:0-2115 GCA_035300785.1 Pyrinomonadaceae bacterium
GCAAACATCGATCGTTGGATTTCGCAGATCCAGCAAGCCGATGGCAGTTCGTCAAAGGACAATGCGAAGACCGAAAGCCTGACGGTAAACGGAATGAAGATCACCACGGTCGATGTTTCGGGTAGATACACCGCCGAAATGGCACCCGGCAGCGGGAAGTTTTACGATAACACCAACTATCGTTTGCGGGCTGCGGTGATCGAAACCCCGAAAGGGAATTACTTTCTGAAACTCGTGGGGCCGGCAAAAACTGTAGGCCGCTGGGAGCAATCGTTCACGGATTTTGTGAAGTCGTTTGAGTTTAGGTGACTGTTTTGACGCCCTGGAGAAAGGGCTCCGTTAGGAGCCAAATGATAGCTCCGCGATCGAATAATTCGGTTAAGCTCCTTTAGGAGCGACATACATTGCGCTCCTAAAGGAGCTCAGGAATTTGGTTAGTCATCGCGGCTATAAATATTGCGCGCCTAACGGCGCTCAGCAAGAGTTATTGTCGTCTCGTCATGACCGCTTCCCCAAAACCATCAACCGTTCGCGATCAACTGTCCGCCGAAGAGTGGCAAGCCCGCATCGATCTCGCCGCGGCCTATCGGCTGGTGGCGTTTTACGGCTGGGACGATCTGATCTTCACTCATATCTCTGCGCGCGTGCCGGGCGGAGAGCATCACTTTCTGCTGAATCCCTACGGCATGATGTTCGACGAAGTCACGGCGTCGAGTTTGGTGAAGGTCGACCTCGACGGCAGTAAAGTGATGGACTCGCCCTATCAGGTCAATCCCGCCGGCTTCACGATTCACAGCGCCGTGCACGCCGCGCGCACCGACGCGCTGTGCGTAATGCATCTGCACACCGATTACGGCATCGCCGTTTCCGCTCAGAAGGAAGGCTTGCTGCCGATTTCGCAGCAATCAATGTTCGCGCTGGCGTCGCTGGCTTATCACGAATATGAAGGCCTGGCGCTGGATGACGAAGAGAAGCCGCGTTTGGTTGCCGACCTGGGCGAGAAGCATTTCATGATCCTGCGCAATCACGGATTGCTTACCATAGGGCGCACGGCGGCGGAAGCTTTTTTGGGAATGTTTCTGCTTGAGCGCGCGTGCAAGATTCAGATTCTCGCGCAAGCAGGTGGTGGTGAACTGGTCGAAATACCTGATCCGATCATCGGACGCGTCGGCACGCAACTGAGCGCCGTGATGGTGGGACAGGGTGCTGCGCTAACGTGGCCGGGGCTACTGCGAAAGCTGGATCGGATTGATTCTTCATTTCGAGAGTGAATTTCAAGAAGCGTGATGGTCACAACAACCGACGCCTTCACAATCAAGTCTCACTTCAAAGGCAAAGACGCAACCGTGCGGCAAATCTACGACCGCATATTAAAGAGCGCGCGAAAGTTTGGCGCGGTCGGTGAAGAGCCGAAAAACACTTCGATTCATCTCGTCAACCGAACTGCATTCGCGGGCATAGCGACGCGCAAGAGGGCAATCATCCAGACCATCAAGAGCGATCGCAAGCTCTCAAGTCCGCGCATACACAGATCCGAACAGACTTCGGCCAGCCGGTTTCATCACGAAGTCAAACTAGCTTCGCCGGCCGATGTCGATCCTGAATTGGTAAAGTGGCTGAAAGACGCTTACGTGCTCACTGTCTAAGCGTCGCGGAAACCTGTGCTAACTCGCTACACAACCGCCGGAGCGTTTTCGCGAGCCTCGTTGCTGAGCGAATAAATCGCGGCCATCACCGCGGCGTGAACGTCGGGCGGCAATGAACCACGCACGACCAGGCCACGGAGCCCGGGCAAACTCTGCGGCTGGTTGCTCAACGCGAGCAGCTTGATCACGGCCAGACGGACTTCCAAATCCGAATGATCCTTGATTGCCTGCATCAAGGGTTGGACCTCGCCGGCTTTCGCCATCAGGAACAGAATTGAAAACGCGTCGTGAGTTTTCTCGCGGCTCTCGCCGGACAGGGAGTTGATCGCATCGCGCGCCAAACCTGACCCGGCGATGGCCGCGCCAATCTTTCGGCGCCGGTCGGGCGAGGCTTCGCGCAAAGCGCGGGTGAACGTAGCAGCGCGGTTGGCGTCGAGATCGTAAAGAGCCCGGGCGGTGGCGTTGCGAA
>DATGVD010000085.1:0-3882 GCA_035300785.1 Pyrinomonadaceae bacterium
CAACTTCAGCGGCGCGAGCGATTGCTTGCGCGAGTTCACTCGCGCGCGCTACGCAAACGGGCACGCAAATTTTCGCGACATTCGTTTTCATAAAAGACGACACGAGGCGATGTTAGTTCTGTTCCACAGCAACTTCATCGCCTCGTCTTACGATCGGAGAACTTGGCTGAATTCTCTCTCGCTTTGGGAGAGGGTTAGGGTGAGGGCGTCAGTAGCAAGCCGGCCCATTACTCCCTCATCCCCGGCCCTTCTCCCAGTGGGAGAAGGGAGAATTACAATTGACGCCTAATGCGGCTTGTCGCCGCCTTCCAAAGAATCAAAGTGTTGCGTCGGCGCTTCCGCGCCCAGGTGGCGCGTCGTGCCTTCGGTCACGCTGGGCGCGGGCGGCATTAGTTCGGCCGTTCGCGGCGCACCGGTTTCCCCTTGTTGACCGCGAGGGAAGTACGTGTTCGGTGGAAAATCGCTGACGGGCGGGAGCGAAACGCCGTCGTGTCGTCCCGCGACGATTTTGCCGGCCTGCTTCGCGCGAACGAGTTCGGAAATCCCCCTGCCGATAAAGGTAGAGGCGGGGATCAGCAGCCAGTACCACCAAGTCCAGCCTCTCGGACTGTACATGGCGACAAGGATTGAGACGACGATGAAAGCGATTCCACCCACCAGGTTTCTGATGCCCGCATCAATTGACGGCGGGCGATTTCGTCGCCGCTTCCGCAAATCGTCGCGCCAATCGCGGTCGCGATCGTCGTCCGCTTTTGCGGTCGGCAACTGGCCGCTCAGCGCATGCGGGATCAGACTGATGTTCGCGCCGCACGAGCGGCAGAAGCTCGCGCCGTCGACATTTTGGGTTGCGCATTTCGGACAGAACATTTCAAAATCCTCCGGGAGATTTCAAACAATCATTCTAAGAAGCGAGGCTCATTCCCTTCCCCTTTGGGAGAAGGGAGAAATTCCTGCCATTCACTTATCCTTTGCCATCGCGCGTTGTCGTTGCGCTTCATATAGAACTACGCCGGCCGCGACTGAAACGTTCAGCGATTCGATCTTTCCGTTCACCGGGATACGAACCAGCGCGTCGCAACGTTCGCGCACCAGGCGATGCAATCCCGAAGCCTCGCCGCCCAGAACCACGGCCGAACTCCGGGTCCAATCCCATTCAGTATAAGCGAGCGGAGCATCAGCGGCCGTGCCGACAACCCACACGTTACGTTCTTTCAGACGCTCAATCAAACGCGCCAGGTTCGTGACGCGCGCGACGGGCACGTATTCAACCGCGCCGGCCGACGCTTTCGCGACGGTTTCCGTCAGGCCCACAGCGCGGCGCTCGCCCATGAAGACGCCGTGAACGCCGGCGCACTCGGCGGTCCGCAGGATCGCGCCCAGGTTGCGTGGGTCTTCGACTCCATCAAGCACAACTACGAGCGGCTCGGCACTGCTGCCGACCCGCGACGCAACGGATTCAAGCAACTCGTCCGCGTCCGCATACCGCGCCGCGGACACAAGCGCCAGCACTCCCTGATGATGAGCACTGCGGGCCGTGCGATCCAGGGCGGCGCGCGGCGCGCGACTTACGGGAATATTCTGCGCCCGCGCCAGGTCGATTAACTCGCGCAAACGATCCTCATGCGCGCCCTCAGCCACGACGATCTCTTCGATCTTCCGATTGCCGCGCAAAGCCTCGAGCACCGGATTTACTCCGTAAAGCGGCTCGCGATTTGAGCGGGAAGAATGTTCGGTCTTCTTCATTTGCTGTTCGCTAATTCGCGCCGCCTGAGGCAATGCCGCAGGCGCGAGTATCGGGTGAACTGTCCTTCGTTATCGGTCGTCGTCACAGTTGCCACGTCGAACTTGCCGGCGCGGCTCCGACGCCACTCACCTTTGCGCGTCTGCTGCTCCACCGGCAAAACGGTTGCCAGGGCGGGCCGCGCCTGATTGTATGAATCGTCGAGCTGAGCGTTCGGCGCGCGTTCACGAAGCAGACTGACGAGCGCGGCGAAGTTTTCGAAAGTCGTGACGGCCTTTGCCGATCCCAAACACGAAAAATCAAAGCTGTTCGCGTGAATTCGCCAATTGACTTCATCAGACTGTGCGTAAAGATCAAGCACCGATTCGTCCGAGGAAAGATGGCGCGAGTCAACCGTTTGCTTCCGGCCACGACGTTTTCTCTCTTCAGTCTCGTGGCGATTCAAGTGCAGCCGGCCGGCAACCAGCAGCGTGACTTCGTCCCATCGCGCTGTGACTTTGTCGCTGCTGTTGACCGGAACTGCCGTGATCGAATCGCCCGACAATTCAAGCGCGCGAATCTTTTTCGCGGCCCTTTCCAAATGCAGGTCTCCGTGATTAATCGTTACCGTTTCGATTCCGAGGCGGAGCAAGCCTTCGCTAATCAGTGCCGCCTCTTCCGATGTCGCTAACCGGCTGAGCGGCACTGGCTGACCAATGCCAAGGATTCGATTCAGCTCGGGAACTTTCAGCCGCAAAAGCGAGGCTGCCTCGGCCAGTGAAGCCTCAGCCAAGTCGCCAATTGGAGAGGGCGCCGGCACCAGATAATAACCGTCGTCTTTCGCCGGCGCCCACAAGGCCGCCAATTCTGCCTGCGATATCAATCCTTTGTCCTCGCCTCGGATTATACGACGCGCCGGCGCATCGCCTGTAGCCTTACTTGACCACGAGCGCTTTGCGGCGGCATTCTAGTTGGCACGTATTCAAAACTTTAACGGAGCTTACTAACGTGAACCACTTTGATTCGGCGAACAACATTTCTTTACAGTTCGGCCATCGCGGAAAAGTGGCAATCTTTATTGACGGAAACAATTTGTTTCACGCAGCGCGATTTCACAACATCGATATCGATTACAACAAGCTGCTGCGGGTGCTGCTGGGCGATGGCCGTTTGTTTCGGGCTTTCTTTTACACGGGCGTGGATGCCGGCGCGGAACGACAACAGGGATTTCTGTTGTGGATGCGCCGCAATGGGTTTCGCGTAGTGCAGAAGGAGCTGAAGACTTTTTACGACGGCACGCGCAAGGCCAACCTCGACGTCGAGATTGCCGTGGACATGCTGTCTTTGGCGGGCCGCTATGATACTGCGGTGCTGGTTTCCGGCGATGAAGATTTCGTCTATGCCGTCAACTCAGTCGCGTACAAAGGCTGCCGCGTCGAGGTTGCGGGCTTTCGTTCCAACACCGCGCCAAAGCTGATCGACGTCGCTGATTGCTTCATCGACCTCAGCGAGATCGCGGAGAAAGTTCGCAAGGACTTTTCGCACAGTCCGAGATACGAAGACCGCGACATACACGTATCGCAGCAGCCACCGCCATCGCAGTTCATTGAGCCCGTGCCCGTGCCAGATGTTCCACCGCCGCCGCCGTGCCTGGTCGAGGACGACGATGCTTTTCACCCGGCGATTGGATCGATTATGGATGCGAGCGTGACGGAAGGGGCTGATCAGCTCGGTCCCGGCGGAGATTTTATTCGCGTGACTGACGATCAGTAGGCTCGCCCGGGAGAGCTCAGAACAAAAGATTGTTTCCGGACAAAAGCCATCGACCGTGTCCTATAGTCAAGTGCTAGCCGCGGACGTGGAATCGTTTCGTGACAGGCGCAGACGGTTAGCGATTATTTCTTGCTGCCGCGACTACGCGGTTTTTTTGCTGATCCTTTGGAAGTAGATTTACGGCCGTTCGTGATAAAGCGCTCGACGACATCAATGAAGACGTTCAATCGATCATCCGTCTCGGCAAGCTTTTGATCCGTGCGCAGTTGAGCGTCTATGAGGGCATTGATCTTCGAGCCGGTATCCTCGTAGAACCTGACCATAATCCCTTCAAGTCTCGTCATCCTCTTGTCAGCGTTTTCTTGTGCCTCTTCCAACCTTTGAATACT
>DATGVD010000086.1:0-3793 GCA_035300785.1 Pyrinomonadaceae bacterium
CACTGCGTAATCCGAAAGAATCGTCAGCGCCGGACGCACGCGCTTGCCGCCCGACCGCCGGAGGTGCTCGCCGATATAAGCGATGACCTGAATGTTCGAGCGCGCCTGCCGCTCGAACTCTTCCTCGACCAGCATCAACTCCGGCGAGATCAGATCGAAGATCCGCTTAGCGGTGAGCTGAACGTCGTCAAGGAGCGCTGTTTGTCCGGTAGCCTGCATTAACTGAGTTTCAAGTTTCAGGTTTCAGGTTTCAGGTTCAGTTCGATCGATAATTCGTAAACTGCACGTTGATGCCAAAGTCTTTCGCCTTCAGGCTGGCGATCACCTGCTGCAAAGTATCGCGATCTTTGCCCGTTACTCGCACCATGTCGCCCTGAATTGAAGCCTGCACCTTGGCCTTGGAATCCTTGATTACTCTAACGATGTCTTTCGCCTTTTCCTGCGGAATTCCCTGCTGAATCTGCGCCCGCTGCCGCAAAGTGCCCCCCGCGGCCGGTTCGGCTTTCGCATAGTCAAAGGCCTTTAGCGGCACGCCGCGACGCACGAGTTTCTGCTGCAAAATCTCGTTCATGTTGCGCAACTTCGTCTCGTCTTCCGCCGTCAGCACCAATTCCTTTTCCTCGAGGACAACTTTGGCGTTGCTGCCTTTGAAGTCAAAGCGCTGCCCAACTTCCTTCATCGTTTGGTTAAGTGCGTTGGCGATCTCGGCGCGATCGACTTGCGAGACTATGTCGAATGAATTCTGCTGGGCCATCGTAGTCAGGATACCATCAAAACCAGAGCATGTGAAAGTGTTCTCTTGGGTAATGGGTTGGCCACAGAGACACAGAGACGCAGAGAAAAGACCAGGATCAGCCGTGGATAAACGCGAATAGACGCAGATCGGGATTTCCTATTTCTTATCCGTGAAATCTGTGTTTATCTGTGGACGGCCATTCCGACCGCTACCTGGTCGCCACGCGAAACAACTTCCCAAAGTTCTCGCTCGTAATGTGTCCGATCTCTTCCAACTCCCTGCCATGAAGCTCAGCCAAACACCGCGCCGTCTCAACGACTCGCGCCGGCTCGTTCCGTTTTCCTCGAAACGGGACCGGCGTTAGATAAGGGCAATCAGTTTCAATCAGCAGCCGATCGAGCGGAAGTTGGCGCGCGATTGAGCGCAAGTCTTCGGCCTTCTTGAACGTCAGATTGCCCGCGAACGAAATGAAGAAGCCCAGATCGATTGCGCTCGTGGCCATCTCCAGACTGCCGCCAAAGCAATGCAGGACGCCGCCGCGTTCGTAGCCGGCCATCTCCTCGCGCAGGATCGCGATCGTATCGTCGTTGGCTTCGCGTGAGTGTATGACGACGGGTAATTCCAACAGACGCGCCAGCCGCAACTGTCGCTCGAAGACTTTGCGCTGCACGTCCCGCGGCGAGTGATCGTAATGATAATCGAGTCCAATCTCGCCCCACGCAATAACCTGCCGGCTTTGCTTTACGAGATCGAGAAGTCTTTGCTCTGCTTGATCCGTAAACAGCTTCGCATCGTGCGGATGGACCCCGACGGCTGCATAGATGTCCGTGTGTTTTTCAGCCAGCTCGACCGCGCGTTCGAATGCGCCGCTGTGCGGATCGCCGGTGCCGACATTCAGCATTGTCGTTACGCCGGCATCTCGCGCACGCCTAATCACCTCCTCGCGGTCGGCGTCGTATTCCGCACCGTCTATATGGCAATGAGAGTCAACGAACATCACAATGCGCGTTTACAGGGCGCCGGCGACGGAGGTCTCTCGGCCAGGAAATGAATCGGCGCCGACACCAGGGGATCAAACCACAAGAGTCCCTTCGGCTCCCATTGCTTGCGTAGCTTTTCTGCCAGGCTGCGAGGTTTGTACCACGTCGAAACGATTAGTTGCAGCGTGTGATCGCCCGCTGCGATGGCCGAGCCGCCGCGCTCAACGCCTTCAGGCGCCAAAGCGATCCCCACCAGAAGGCTTCTTTCGTAGACAGCGCCGGGTGACAGACTGACAAAGACCTTCCCCGGCACGGCCTGGTCGATTGCTTCAAATTCCGAATCAAAATACCGGGAGTTCAGGAACAGAACTTCGTAAGGTTGAGCGCCGCCAGCGGCACTGCGAATTCTGGTTTGGTAAAAGAGGTCGTGACCCCGGTAGAAAATTAGTTTTTGGTTGCCGGCATTCCGGTAGCGCAACTTCAGATCCATCTCCAGCGTTAGCGCATCCGAACCTGCGGCACAATAGTCTTGACGGATTATTTCAGCAGTTAGCTCGAGCGAAGGTTTCGCCGGTTTGACTTGACCGTTTACTGAAGCGGGACTTAACCAGACTAACGCAGTAACCAGGAGAAGGAGCGACCGAATCATCATTCGGCGCCTCCGTCTCCCTCTTGCTCCAACTGGCGCAATTGCGCGTCGAGCTCCTCGAGCGTCCGCTCGAGCTGTGCCCGGTAGCGTGCGCTGCGTGTCGATTCCCTTAGACTGACGATGCGGGCGCGTGACAGACGCAGCGACTGCATTCGCGTGTGGCGCTCGCGATCTTCCACCGACAATCTCGGTTTGACCTGAGCATCCCGATCGGCTTTGGCATTGTCCATCTGATCTTCGACAGACTTGCTTTCCCATCCACGCGCCATTTCGAGAGTATAGCCGATGGGAATCAATGAAGGTATTAAGGGTTGAAGGAATCGTTCAGAGGTCAGCCCGGCACCAGCCGGCGATGCGATGAAGGGATTTGACCGTTGCTCGATTAATATTCGGTGAACTCACGCCGCTTGAGACCCTCGAGTCCCAGGGAACCATCCTTCGGATTGACGGTAATCTCCCAAGCCTCCATCGTTATCGCGCCGATGATCGCGTCCAGATCGTGTCCGTTCGCTTTGCCTAGCGACTCTACCGGCACCACCGAGGTGTCGAAGTCCAGCCCTTCGATCTTGCCGTTGATTAAGGCGCGCTCCTTTATTTGGATCGTTTCACCGCCAAGAGCAACCTCGTATGGTTTGGCTACCGAACGCATAGGGACGCTTTCAAGATAGCGACGCAGGACGCACGAATGGAAGGCGCCCGTATCGAACAGCGCCTTGACCGGTTGGCCCTCGATCTCGATTGTCTTGATTACGCGGCTCATGCAATATCCGTGGGCATAATCTTACCACCGGTCGGCGTGATTTGGGTGTAATGAATCTTGCTAACAAACGAAACGAGCGTATTATGCAAATCGACGGTCGAGAATTGTAAATGTCGCGCTCCCCAAGCACGACCTTCATAAGCTGCTCATTTCAACCTCGCTCCGTTAGGCACGTCTTCCGCAAAAGTCGCGATCACCGGCTTCCCTTCTTCGCCGACGGAAGCCGCCAATAACATGCCCTGCGACTCATAGCCGCGCAGGTTGCGCGGTTTCAGGTTCGCGACCACCACGATCTTGCGCCCGATGAGCTGTTCAGGTTCGTAGTACTGCGCGATGCCCGCGAGAATCTGGCGCGGCTTTTCCTCGCCGATGTCCACCGTAATCAGCAAGAGCTTGTCGGCTTTGGGAATCCGTTCGGCGGTGAGAACTTCGCCGACACGCAGCTCAACTTTTGCGAAGTCGGTTATGTCAATCAGGTTGGCCACTCCTTCGGCGCCAGGCGCAGCCTCTGTTGCTGTCGCAGGTGCATCCAGTGATTGAGCCCTCCTTAAGGGTCGGGCTAATGCCCCGTCGGCTGCGCCCTCCCTAAGGGTCGGGCTAATGCCCCGCTCGCCCAGGCCACCTGAAGAATTGGGGCCGATACTGGCTTGAGTTGTTTCAGACGTCTG
>DATGVD010000087.1:0-14641 GCA_035300785.1 Pyrinomonadaceae bacterium
GCCAGCTTCACAATGTTGCCGGGATCGAAATACTGCGGGTTCGGTGCGAAGGAAGCGCCCGCGGAATGCTCTACTCCCTGGTCGACCGGCAGGATCGAAACGTATCCGGTGCCGGCCAGCCGGCCGTGATCCAGCAAAGACTGCAACGACCGCAGGACCGCCGGCGACCGATCGGATTGCGAGCAAACTCGGTCGACAAAATCCGGCCCGGGCAGATGAAGCTGGCTCTTCGGAATCGCCTTTGATTTGTGATCGAGTAGCCCGCGCGCCTCAACGCCCAAAAGCTCTTCGATGCGATCAATTGTCGCCGGCGAGCGTTTCATCTCTGTGACCATGATATTAGTCCCTCCGAAATTTGCGGCATCCGACAGGAAAACTAAGCAAACTCAATGAAAAGTTAATGAAAACGAGAGCGATTATAGCATACGCGGCGGTTGGTTCCTGAACAGAAGGCGAGGAGAGCACCGAACCGCTCGACGACCCCAGTCAGCAAACTGAGCCCGAGGCGACGCCAGGATCTTTGGCTCTAGATAGACCGGGAATTTGAGCAAAAGCTGTTGTCGCCCTAATCAAGCTGAGTTACAATCCGCATCGATTTCCTTCGGCAACGTTACCCGGCGCCCGACGGCTCGGTTTTATTCTTCTCAGGTTTCCAGATCAGAACTGACGACGTAGTGAAAGGAGTCGCTCATGAGATGGTCCCTCCGCCTCTTCTTACTTCTTCCGGCCCTGACCTGCCTGCTCGCGTGCGCGTCCTTTGCGGCGTTGGCTGGCGGCGATGATTGGCGTGCAGTCGATCCAGCCGAACTGGCTTTGAAGACTTCTACGGTTGAGAAAGATGCTGACGCTGAAGCCCTCTTCTGGGAAGTACGTGTTGACGACTCGACAGAAGATCTTGCTTTGAGCCACTACATTCGCATCAAGATTTTTACGGAACGGGGAAAAGAGACTCAAAGCAAAGTGCAGATTCCTTTCGGCAAGATTTTCGGCGAGGAAACCAGGATTAAGGACATAGCGGCGCGTACGATAAAGCCGGACGGCACAATCGTTGAACTGAAGAAGGAGGACATTTTCGAGAGCACGCAGGTCAGAGTCACGGGCGCCAAGGTCAAGGTTAAGTCATTTGCCATGCCTGGCATCGAGCCTGGCGCGATTATTGAATACCGTTGGCGCGAAGTTCGCCTTCAGACATGGGCCAATAGGATGCATCTGGACTACCAGCGCGATGTGCCCGTCCAGCGCGTCACTTATCACCTGAAACCATCTCCGAATGTCGTTGGGACCTTCAGAATCCAGATGTTCAATGGGACGATGCCGCCGGCGCAGAAGGAGAAGGACGGGTTCTATGGCTTTACCCTTACAAACGTGCCGGCCTTTCACGAAGAGCCCCGAATGCCGCCCGAGAATCAAGTGCGCGAATGGTTGTTTGTCTATTACACGCGTTACGAGAAGTTCGATCCGGCCCAATATTGGCGCGATCACGCAAAGTGGATGTATGAGCAGTCAAAAGACTGGCTGAAAGTAAATGACGAAGTAAGACGCGCCGCCACCGAAGCTGTCGGCGATGCCAGTACTCCGGACGAAAAGCTTCATCGGATCTTCGATTATTGCCGTAGCAAGATAAAGAACGTGAATGACCCTGCCCTGGGGCTGACCGCCGAAGAGCGCGCAAAAATCAAAGAGAACAAGACTCCGTCGGATACGCTGAAGCGTGGCATTGCAACGGGAGACGAAATCGACGCGTTGTTTGCTGCCCTTTGCCGCAGCACCGGATTCGACGCCCACCTTACGGCAGTGTCGGATCGAGGCCACATTTTCTTTAAAGCGGATTTTTCCGATTCTTACTTTCTTCGAAACCTCAATGTGGCAGTCAAGGTTGGCGATAACTGGGATTTCTTCAATCCAGGGAGTCTCTACGTCCCCTACGGCATGCTACCCTGGCGGGAAGAAGGATTAAACGCTCTGCTCGCCGACGCCAAGGAGACCAAGTGGGTTCGGACTCCGCAATCTCAGCCGGATAAATCGCTCGAGAAACGCAGCGGCAAGTTTAAGCTCAGCGAAGACGGCACGCTTGAAGGTGACGTGCGAATCGAATACACGGGTCATTCGGGTGCGGAGATGAAAACGTTATACGATGACAAGTCCGACGCCGAACGCGAGAAAGACATGACCGATGACCTCAAGGCGCGTTTAAGTACCGCTGAGCTTACCAGTATCCGCATTGAGAACGCGACGGACCGGATCAAGCCATTTGTCTTCGCGTATCACATCAAAGTGCCTGGCTACACTCAGCGCACCGGTAAGCGTCTGTTCTTGCAACCAGGCTTTTTCGCCCGCGGAGTAGGGTCCTTGTTTTCGACCAACGAACGTAAGAACGATATTTACTTTCATTATCCGTGGTCTGAGCAGGACGAGGTTGCGATCGAGTTGCCGGCCGGATTCGCCCTCGACAATGCTGACGCGCCGGCGCCGATTACGCCTGAATTGACCCAGCGCATTTGCGGCCAATCAATTACGATGGGAATCTCGAAGGATAATCGCACGCTGATCTATCGGCGCAACTTCTTTTTCGGGGGCGGTGGCAACATTCTGTTTCCAGTAGCCAGTTATACTGCTCTGAAGCAACTCTTCGACATGGTGCAGAAGGCCAACGACCACACAATCACTCTCAAGCAGGCTGCGACTTCAAACTAGCGCGGTTCGATTTGAACAAAGGAGTTTTCCGAAGATGCGGATTCGATTTCTGGTCTTGATCGGCGTCCTCATGGTTTCGTTCGCCGGCGCCCGCGCGTCCGGCGACGATGCCCCTGCCTGGTTGCGACAGGCCGCGAACCTGACGATTCCGACTTACGACAAGGACGTAACCGCGGTGGTGCTGGTTGACGATGGCACAATCAGCGTCAGCGACGATGGTCGCACTGTAAAGGTTTACAATTTCGCGGTTCGGATTCTGCGACGCGACGGTCGCGGATATGCCCAGGCGCGGGTCGGCTATGTTCCCGAGTCCGGCAAAGTCAAAGAACTGCGGGCCTGGCTGATCCACGGCGACGGCGAAGTCAAGCGCTACGGCAAAGACGAGACGCTGGACCTGGCTGGCACGCCAAACGACGTCTACGACGAATATCGATTCAAACGAATAACCGCCGGCAGTGAAGCCGATGCCGGCATGGTCTTCGGCTACACCTATACAACTGAAGATCGAACCGTCTTCAGCCAGGACGACTGGGCGTTTCAAAGCGCGATACCGGCGATCAGTTCCCGTTACACGCTCGTCTTGCCTTCGGGTTGGCGCGCCGAAGGAGTGACCTTCAATCATCCGAAGGTCGAACCCAAAATCAGTGGCACTACTTATACATGGGAGTTGACCAATCTCGATCCGGTCCCCAGAGAGCCGCTCAGTCCGAGTTTGACTAACCTCGTGGCCCGGCTGGCGGTGAGTTATTATCCGCCCGCCGGCCAGAATTCCGGAATCAAGACATTTGCGAATTGGTCAGACGTAAGCGCGTGGATGAGTGAGCTCGAGGATCCGCAGGTCGTCGTGGACGACCCGTTGGCGGGCAAGGCGCGCGAATTAACAGCGAACGCCAGGACTGAATACGAAAAGATTCAGGCTATCGGCCGTTACGTCCAGAACATTCAGTACATCTCGATCCAAACCGGGTTGGGACGGGGCGGTGGTTACCGTCCGCACGTGGCCACGCAGGTCTTTGCCAAGTCTTACGGCGACTGCAAGGACAAAGCGAATCTAATGCGCGCGATGCTGAAAGTTCTGGGTATCACTGCCTTCCCCGTAAGTATCTATGCCGGCGATCCGGATTATGTGCGTCCAGAGTGGCCTTCGCCGCAGCAGTTCAATCATTGCATTATCGCGGTCAAAGTAAGTGACGACACGCGAGGACCTACCATCGTTCAACACCCACGTCTTGGGCGTCTGTTGATTTTCGATCCCACCGCGGAGGCAACACCGGTTGGAGATCTGCCGTCGTACTTGCAGGGCAGCCTGGCCCTGATCGACTCGAAAGAAATTGATGCGCTGGTGAAAATGCCGGTAACGCCACCGGAATCGAACCTGCTCGATCGACAGATTGAAGCGAGCATCGATGGGAATGGCTCGCTGGTCGCAACCATTCGGGAGAAGGCTAACGGCCAGTGGGCCGCCGGTTATCGAAGTGAGATGCAGCGCGAATCGCGCCCTGAATATGTTAAGCGAATCGAAGGTTGGGTGAACGCCGGAGCGACGGCGGCCAGAGTCACAAAAGTAGAGCCTCGCGACGACCGCACGGAGGGGCGCTTCGATCTTGACGTTGAATTCACCGCGACCGGTTACGGTCAGTTGATGCAGGAACGCTTGCTGGTTTTCAAGCCGGCGATTGTCTCGCGTCGCGAAACGCTCTACCTCACCGACGCAAAACGCAAGCACCCGGTCGTGCTCACTTCAAATTCTTACTCGGAAACGGTGCGCGTGAAACTTCCGTCGGGTTTTGCGGTGGACGAAATGCCCGACCCGGTGAAGCTCGACACCGCTTTCGGATCGTATGCCACCAGTTATGAAGTTAAAGACGGAGTATTGATTTTCAGCCGCAAACTGGTGCAGCGCGCGACTACAATTCCCGTCGAGCAGTACAATTCCGTGCGCAGCTTCTTTGAGCGCATTCGGGCGGCTGAACAAGCGCCGGTCGTGCTGATAAAGAAGTAAGAGACTTGCCTGACAGCATTATTCGATTTCGATTTTTCTCCCGCCATGGCCATTGCCTTTGGCAATTCCGTGCAGCCGCGCGCGCTCTTCATAACCCTTGACGACCCGCGTCAGCAAATCGCGCAGCCGGTTCAGGCGTTCCGCGGTTGATCTGAGTTCCAGCAGTTCTTGTTTGGTTTCGACTTCAATTTCCAGGGCTGCGGCGACCAGGAACGATAGTTTCTGTGGCTCTGTGTCGCTGATATCCGGAAGATTCCCGCGCTCGTCGTTAATGACCCGGATCGAATTGGCGACACGCGTGAACATCGCGGCTACGTCGCGCGAGTTGGCGGATAGCGACTCGTTATCTTCGTCGTCGTCTTCGATGAATCGCGGCCGCACGACCAGATAGGGATCACCGCGTTCGACGTAAGCCTCGGCTCGATAACGAATCACGCCGACCGTCAAAATATTCGAGCGCCCGTCGGGCAAAGCCTGCGTCTCAGAGACCTCGGCCACGCACCCGATATGTCCCGCGGGCGGTATCTCTTTTTCGGAAGCAGCGGAATCGAAGTATGAAAGGCCAAAGAGGTTGTCACCGGCGCGGATGTCGGTCAACATTTTGCGGTAGCGCGGTTCGAAGATGTGCAGCGGCATCGGCATACCGGGAAACAGCACGACCGGCAGAGGGAAAAGCGGCAACTCGCGCACGCCGCGCACTTTGTCCAAAGCTTCACTCATGAATGCAAATTCGGCTAATGCCGGCCAATTTATCCAGGCGCAAGATGGAATTCGAGCGTCGGCATTATCGCAGACGAGTTGTCAGAAGTCAGCCGTCGACGCGTCCTTTCAACTTCCGGCGCGGCGAGCGCTCGTGTGCGAACTGTGATAGTCTGCCGTCAAAATCGGTTCGTTACGGAGAGAGAAACATGAGTGAGTTAGCCGACCGCCAGTGTGTGCCCTGCCGGGGCGGCGTGCCGCCTTTGAATGGCGATAAGGTTCAGGAGTTGCTGGGTCAGTTGGCGGATTGGCAGGCCGTGAACGAGCATCACTTGTTAAAGACGTATCGATTCGAGGACTTTCGCGAGACGCTTGCGTTCGTCAATCGTGTCGGTGAACTTGCCGAGGAACAGGGCCACCATCCGGACATTTGCTTTGGCTGGGGTAAGGCTGAGATTTCGATCTGGACCCATAAGATTGACGGACTTACGGAAAGCGATTTCGTGCTGGCGGCAAAGATCGATAAGCTATGACGGAAGCGAAAGGGCAACGGACTAAAGGAGCGTTCGCATCGTAAAGGGGCGGTTCGCGGTATGACCTCGGTCCCATTCTACTGAGCCATGAAACGATTTGTATTTTATCTCGCACTAACATCGCTGGGCTTTGCGATGCTGTTTCAGATCTCCGCGGCCCAAAGTCAGCAACCCAAGCCGCCGAAGCCGAGTTCGCCGTCAGCCACGCCCGACCAGACGCAAGAAAGAGAAGTAGTAAACATTCGCCGCGTGCGTCTGCCTATAACTGTGACGGATAAGAAGGGCCAGTTCGTTTCCGGACTCAGTGCCGGGGATTTTTTGATCACCGAAGATAAAGTGCCGCAGCAAATCGATTCGTTCACCAGCGAAGAGAACAACAATCTTCCGCTCTACATCGGCGTGCTGATGGACACCTCGCCTTCGACCGCCGGCAAATTGAAGTTCGAACAGGAATCGGCGATGAACTTCATTCAAACCGTTGTCCGGCCGCGAAAAGACCGAGTGCTGTTTGCGACCTTCGACGATCAAATCACTTTGCGGCAGGACTTCACCGATCGCCTTGAGTTGCTTGACCGAGCAGTCTTTGCCATCAAGAAAACTGGCGAGAAGACCGCGCTCTACGATGCGGTCTGGCAATTCTGTGACGAAAAGATGAGGTCGGCGCAAGGACGGCGGGCGCTGGTGATAATCACCGATGGCGTCGACACGTATAGCCGCGCCGACATCAACGACGCGATCGATATCGCGCAGCGAACCGAGACTACTCTGTTCGCGATTTCGACGAAGGCCGGACTGCTTGGTGCCGTGCCGGGAGTTGACGCCGGTCAGGTCAGGGACAAAGCAGATAAGGATCTTGAGCGGCTTTGTGACGAGACCGGCGGCACCGCGCTTTTTACCGGCAACATGTTGGCGCTGGAGCGCGCGTTTACGAAAGTTGCCAGAGAGCTGCGCACGCAATACCTGATCACTTATAAGCCGACGAACAACCAATACGACGGCAGCTACCGCCGCGTGGACGTGAAGCTGACCAATGGACATGAGAATCTGAAGCTCCGCACCAAGAAGGGCTACAAAGCTCTCGCCGATAGCGTGACCACAAAATGATCGGATAAGGGATGATGGATTCGAAGGAATTACGTTGCGCACTGTTGGCATTGCTGATCCTGGCGTCGGCCAGTGCCGTTTTCGTGGCCGAGTCGCGGGCACAGAATACGGAACCGCAGAACAACAATCGTCCGCGCCGCGCCGAAAATCTTTCCCAACCCTCTCCCACGCCCCCGGCAAAACCAGAAGATGAAACGACTCTGCATTCGGACGAAGTGATCCGCGTCGATACGAACCTGACGAATATTCTCTTTACTGCCGCGGATAAGCAGAAGCGTTTTGTGACGAACCTGAAGCGCGAAGACATTCGCGTGCTTGAGGACGGTGTGCCGCAGGAAATCTTCACCTTTCAGCCGAACGCCGACCTGCCCCTGTCGCTGGCAATTCTGATTGATACCAGTGGCTCTGAAGAACGAACTCTGCCGGAAGAAAAAGCAGCGGCGCGGTCGTTTCTCGAGACGGTCGTGCGTGCCAACAAAGATGAAGCCGCGATCGTTTCGTTTACGGGTGAAGTGACGCTCGAACAGGGATTGACGGGAAACATCGGGCGCTTACGCCGGGCGATCGACCAGGTCGAATTTGTGCCCCCTTCAGGTTACATCGGCGGAGGCGTGGTGGTTGGAGGCACGCCCCCGATTTCGGGCACGCAACAGGCGCTCGCAGGTTCCACGGCAATCTGGGATGCCATCTGGGCGACGTCTAATGAGCTGCTCTCTGACGCCGCCGAGCATACTCGCCGCGCGATCATTCTCCTGACTGACGGCGATGACACGATCAGCCAGGTGCACATGCAAGACGCTATTAATCGCGCACTGAAAGCGGATGCTCTGATTTATGCAATTGGAATCGGCGATCGTTACCAGTTCGGCATCAACGAAGGCGCGCTCAAGAAGATTACTGAAAGCACCGGCGGTCGCGCTTATTTTCCACGCAACGAACGTGAGTTGCGTGATTCGTTCGCCCAGATCCAAAACGATCTAAGGGAGCAATACCTCGTCGCCTATTCGTCTTCCAACAAGTCCCGCGATGGGTTGTATCGTCACGTAGCGATCGAGATCGTGAACCCCGAAACCCGCAAAGAGAACCTCCGGCTTAACTACCGACCCGGCTATTTCGCCAAGTCCCCCGACTCTGCGCAGCCAAAAGGTTCAAAAAAGCCCTAATTTGAGCCCGTTTCTGGTAATGACAAACAGTTTTTAGCTCTGCTATACTGGGTTAGCCAGCGCGAATCCCTTCGCGTCGGTTTTGTTCGCTCCTGCCGCACCGTCAGCGGCAAACCCAAATCGTCCTGCTCTGATGAAGAACTCAGAGCCTTCCCTTAACCGAAAAGTGAATCGTCAGGCCTCGCTGCTGTGATGACCAAGCAACAGGAAAATCCGGCCACTGTTCTGATCGTTAATGACGATCAGAACGCGCTCGATCTCTTTGTCGACCTGCTCGAGCCGGAAGGCTACAAAGTCTTCGCGGCGCAAAGCGCGCGGCGCGCGCTCGAGATTACTTCCGCCGTCAGAACCGACATCATCATATGCGACGTCGTCATGCCGGAGATGAACGGTCTGGAACTATGCCGGCGGCTGAAGAAAGATCCGCTTACGGCGACGACTCCGGTACTGCTGGCCAGCGCTGTGCGCAAGGAAGATGCGGCGCACCTCGAAGGATTTGCGGCCGGCGCTGATGACTACATCGAGATTCCTTTTCGTCACGAACAGCTCCTGGTCAAGGTCGCGCGCCTGATTGAGCGTCAACGCGTAGAGCGTCGTTATCGCGACATCGTCGAATTCGCGGCGGACATTATTTACACGCGCGATATGGACGGGCGCATCACCAGCATTAATGAAGCCGGTGCGCGGTTTTTCGGCCGGCCGGCTTTCGATTTGATTGGGGAACAACTGAGCACGCTGATCGGCGAAGACACTGCTGCCCGCGACCTTGCCGAGATGCAGGACGTAAAGTCTTTTGAACCAGTTCGGTTCACTCACTGTTTGAAGAACGCGCTCGGCGAGCAGCGCTACCTCGAAGGAATCGTCACCCTGGAACGGGATTCCGCCGGCCAGTGTCTGGGCGTCCGCGGCGTCGTTCGCGACGTAACCGACCGCGAGCTGGTGGAAGCTGCACTGCAAAAGCAAAGCGAAGAGTATCTGATTCTGTTTGAGTCAAATCCTTGTCCCATGTATCTCTGCGATCAACACACGCTGCAGTTTCTCGCAGTCAACGATGCCGCGGTCAAGCACTACGGATACTCGCGCAAAGAGTTTCTCAGCATGAACGCCCGGGACATCCGGCCCAACGAGGAAGTGGCTGCGCTGATCTCTTACATCGCGAAGAATACAGGCAGCCAGGACGACGCCGGAGTTTGGAAGCATCGGAAGAAGGACGGCACGATCATCGATGTTGAGGTGAATTGGCACAAGGTGGATTTTGCCGGCCGGCCGGCCTACCTGGTGTTGGCGAATGACATCACGGAAAAAAAGCAGGCCGAAGTTGCCGTGCGTGAGAGCGAAGAGCGTTATCGCGAGCTATTTGAGAATGCCAACGACATAATCTATACGCATGATCTTAACGGGAAATTTACTTCGCTGAACAAATCGGGTGAGCGCGTGACCGGCTATACCCCCGATGAAGCGCTGCAGATGAACATCGCTGACGTGCTCGCTCCAGATTCCGTCGACACCGCCAGAGAGATGCTGGCCCGCAAAGCAAAGGACAAGGTCGCCACGGTTTATGATCTCGAAATCTTTGCCAAGGATGGCCGTCGAGTTGCCCTCGGAGTCAGCACCCGGCTCATCCATGCGGATGGAGTACCAGTCGGTGTTCAGGGCATCGCGCGCGATATCACCGAGCGCAAGCGAGCCGAGGAGGAGCTGCTTCAACGCAACCAGGAATTGTCGGCGCTTGGCGAGATTGGTCAGGAGTTGAGCAAGCTGGTCGAACCGACGGAGATTGCCAAACTGATTCACACTGTGATCGGAAAGGTCATGGACAATCGCAATCTTTATGTCGCGCTCTACGATGAGCAAACGCAAGACGTTTCGTTTCCGGCGTACACGATTGATGGCGAGCCTTATAGCTCGCCCACCCGCAAGTTCGGGCGTGGTTTGACTGAGCGGGTTATCAGCACTCGACAGCCATTGCTGATAGCCCGCGATGTTGAGGAGACTCTTCAGCAGCTCGGCCTGGTCTCGAGCGGGCGACATGCGCAGTGCTGGCTGGCAGTACCGATGCTGGTGGGAGAGAAGGTGGTTGGAGTCATCGCGATTCAGGATTACGAGACCCAGGATGCATATACCAGCAGCCACGTGGAACTGCTTTCCACGATTGCTTCCCATGCCGCCATTGTCGTAGAGAACGCGCGCCTGTATGCCGAGATGAAACAGCAGGCCCAGCGCGCCGCCCTGACCAACCGAATTTCCCAAGCCGTGCGGCGCACGCTCGATGTTTCAGACGTATTTGAGACAGCCGTGCACGAACTGGGCCAGCACCTCGAAGTGGAGCGCTGTTCGCTGTACATGAAAGATGAAAAGGCCGGACGGGTGACGAATGCCGCGGAATACCACGTCTCTGACGTAGAGCCGGCGGGTACGGACTTTGATTTACCGCGAGTCAAAGGCCTAACTGAGGCAATGGAGAAGCATGGCGTAATGGCGTTCGACGACGTTGCAGGTGATGAAAGCAGTCGAGAGTTGTATCAGGGAATCGTGAAGCGAGACGTCAAATCGATCATGTACGTTGGCGTTACAGTCGGTGATGAACTGCTCGGAGCGTTCGCGTTGTCGACAACGAAGCAGATACGTCATTGGAGCAAGGCTGATATCGAAGTGGCCAAGGCGGCCGCCGACCAAACTGGCATTGCCATTCGCCAGGCGAGGCTTTACCAGAAGGCCGAGGCGACCTCGATGCGTGAGGCACTGGCAAACAAATTGAGCGTAGCCATTCGCGCTTCGCTTAGTCTTGCCGACGTCCTCGATACTACTACCCGCGAGCTGGGACAGGCGCTTTCCGCCTCGCTGGTTCGCGTTCGGCTTTATGACCGGAGCGGCGATCAATCGTCGGTCGAACACCAGTATCTGGCGCCTGGGTCTGCAAGTACCGGCGAGCATAACAATAGTTATGACGATCTGCTCCGGCAGCATTTCCTGAAAACGCGAACACCTCTGGTAATTACCGACAGTCAGAAATACGTGGATGGCTCTCCGGAATTCAGTGCCGGTGTCCGCGCTCGCGCGGCTCGTGCCGGGCTTCGATCGCAGATCGATTATCCACTGACAGTGAACGAAAAGTTTCGTGGGGTGATTTCTATTCATCAGATCGGCTCGCTGCGTCGTTGGACCGAGGATGAAGTCATGCTGGTTGAATCGGTAGCGGCGCAACTGGCCACCGGCATCGCGCAGGCCGAGCTTTTCGAAATGGTCGCGCGCGCGAAAAAAGAGTGGGAGTCGACCTTTGACGCGATGTCTGACGGCATTTTTATCTTTGACCGGGCCGGGCGCTTGATCCGCGTCAATCGAGCCGGCGCGGCCATGGAGCACGCATCGGCGGAATCGCTGCTGGGCCGAAAATGCTGCGACATCCTGCGCGTGAGTCATGACGGCGAAGCGTGCATTGTCGAGCAAGCTCTTCAGCACCTGGGCCGGATCAACGTCGAAATAGCCCCCCAACATCTGAATCGTCCTGTGCTCGTAACCGTCGAACCGGTCCTGGACGAGCGTAGTAAGACTGTGGGCGCCGTCTGCACCGCGCGCGACCTTTCTGAGTTGCGTAAAGCCGAGGCAGTGGCCCGTGAGGGGCAGTCCTTACTCAAGAATATTCTTGAGAGCGCGCGCGAAGCGATCTATGCGCTCGACAGCGAGGGCCGTTACAAGTGGTGCAACCAGGCGATGCTGGAGATGACCGGCTATCACCTTGAAGAAATTATTGGACATCATTTTATTGAGCGAACTCACGAAGACGATCGCGAGATGCGCAGGGATAGTTTTGCCGCAGCCCTGGGCGGCGAGCCGCAGACATATGAATCGCGTTACATCGCGAGCGACGGCGGCGTGCGCTACGCGGCGGTGAACAGCGCGCCGATTATCGTGGATGGTCAAACTACCGGCGTACTGGGAATTGCACATGACATCACGGAACAGAAACAGGAGCGCGAGCGGGCCGCGCGCGCCGACAAGTTGCGGGCTTTGGGTCAACTGGCTTCGGGCGTCGCGCACGATTTCAATAACTCGCTGGCGGCAATCCTCGGTCGCGCGCAACTCATTCTTCGTCGCGTACAAGACGAAGAGCTAATCCGCAGCCTCGGCATCATCGTTACTGCGGCCGAGGACGCCGCCGCAACGGTGCGACGCATTCAGACTTTCGCGCGGAAATCGGTGGACGCTGAACTCGAGTTCCTGAACATCGGCAGCCTGCTGCGCGATGCGATCGAAATCACCCGCACGCGCTGGGAGAATGAAGCGCGCGCCAACGGCCTCAACGTCGATGTGACCCTCAACGCGGAAAGTGACTTGTTCGTCCGCGGCAACGCGTCCGAGCTGCGCGAAGTCTTCGTAAACTTGATCGTTAATGCCGTCGACGCCATGCCTGGCGGCGGCGAGCTGACGATTTGTTCCCAACTCAAGGGAGGACGATTGCGTCTGCGCTTTGCCGACACTGGAACCGGGATGAAAGAAGAAGTGCGCGAGCGGGTCTTCGAGCCTTTCTACACGACCAAGGGCGTGCTGGGAACCGGCCTGGGTTTGGCAGTGAGTTATGGAATTATCGAACGCCACAAAGGTTCGATCAGTGTCGAGTCAAAGCCGGGCAAGGGAACGGCCTTCTACATCGATCTGCCCCTGGCGGAATCCGGCGAGTCCGCCGCGAACGAAAGTCGTCCCGAAGCCCGGAGTTCTTCGCTTTCAGTACTGGTGGTTGACGATGAGCCCTTCGTGCGCGAGACGCTCGCCGACATGTTAGTGGATTTGGATCATAAGGTAGTGACCGCCGATTGCGGCCGCGATGCGCTCGCGAAAGTATGCAGCGATGATTTCGATTTGGTGTTTACGGACCTGGCCATGCCGGAAATGGATGGATGGGAGACGGCCCGAGAGATACACAAGCACCGTCCCGATTTGCCAATTGTGCTGGTAACCGGCTATGGCGCGACGGCCCAGCCGCCTGCGGGCGAACTCGATCTAGTGGCCTGCATAATTAGCAAGCCGTTCGACTTTGATCAGGTAACGGGAACGATCGGGAAAGTTTGCAACGGTTCGGGCTCACGAGTGGGAACTGTTTTCCCCGCTTAAGGAAAGCCCAGGTCGCCTTTGCCGTCGCCGCCATCCCAGCGCAACCTGCCATTGAGTTCGCTGTTGAGGTTGTTCAGCCTGGCAGCAATTAGAATCATCGCCGATTGCAGCGCCTGTATAGAGTCGCGACCGTGGGCCAACTGCGTCTTCTGACTTCCGATTCCAATCACTTGAAACGGACAATGATAGCCGGCTGGAGTGGGTTGAGGCGTTCCCACAAACACACTGACGGTTCGCTGGTTATCGCCATCATCGACAAAATGGAATTGGCGAGTTGCTATTATTTCTCCAATGACTTCAAGATCCATGCCGCTCTCAGCTCGAAAAGTTCTCTGAATTTCCAGAGAGTCATTGCGTGGGCGTTGTACGGCCTCAATTGTCATCGCGCCGGCGCGTTTATGCGAGTGCGGACAATCCAGCTGGGCGCAGTAGCTCTGGGCTCGCCCATGTCGATCCAGCCTGACAGACGCGTGATGATCATTGGAGCTTCATCCGATTGTCTCGTTGCAGTGTGCGCGTAGCCTCGAGTCGTATCGGTCGTTGAAGTTGTTACGGAGTTTGTCATGGCTCTTGTCCTTTCTCTTGTCAATACCACACCCGATTGTATCGGGATTAGCGGGTGGGTAAACACAGATTCAGTTCACGCTCATCAAGCCCGCGCTCGCCGTAAAGCCGACGCCGAAGCCCACCACCATCGCCGGGCCAGCCCAATCCTTCTTGTCGGCCAGCATGAATCCCGTCGAAGCACTTGAGAGATTGCCATAGTTTTCCAGCACGTCGTAAGACTTGTGGACCTTGGTTGAGTCCGTGTCGAGATGCAGCTGCGAGCAGACGCCGTCGAGAATTTTTTTGCTGCCGGTGTGAATCAGGCAATCGTCAACCTGGCTCATATCGGAAACCGGGGACATCGGATCCGCGAACACGTCGTTCACTGTCGTCACTGCGTAATGGGCGCCGCGGGTCGGGACCGCGGGCCGCATGAAGTACTGCGGCTTGCCATGCAGCGAGGGGTGAGTGCTGTTGCTGACCATGGACAACAGATTTACGTCGTCCGGGCTGTCGTTGGTCAGGTGCGAGATTGGTCCGAATGCCGGCTTGCCGGCCTGGTCCGTACCCAGGAGCAGGGCCACGGCGCCATCGCCGAACAGCATCGACTGGATAGCCAGAGTGGTTTCGGTGCGTTGTTCCTCAAACTCGGAGTCATCGATCATGCCGTTCTTGCGCATGCGGGCGAGTTCGCGGTATCCGTGGTACTCACCGCGGAGCAGGGGAGCAACGTACGGAGTGTGCGCTTCAGACATGAGCACGAAGGCCATTTTTCCCGGGTTCGCCGCCAG
>DATGVD010000088.1:0-9150 GCA_035300785.1 Pyrinomonadaceae bacterium
GATGATATCAAAGTTGATGGGAAGCTTTATCAGGTCGTCGTCCATTCGTTGGGCATCGAAGGCGGCAAGCGCCTTGCGCTCGTGCGCGACATTGAAAAGATCGTCAAAGCCGAAACATCGATGTGGGGCGCGCCGGAGTTCGAGTCTTACACTTTCCTGATTCACTTCGCCGCCGACGGTCATTCCAGCGACGGCATGGAGCACCTGACGTCGACCCAAATCATCGTGCCAGGCGGGCTGGCTGATCCGGGAATGTATGAAGACGCGCTCGACGCGATTGCCCACGAGTTTTTTCATGTCTGGAATGTGAAGCGGCTGCGGCCGATCGAGTTGGGTCCATGGGATTTTACGCGCCCGGCGAACACGCGCGGTCTCTGGATCGCCGAAGGCATCACAAATTACTACGGCCATCTGATGCAGCGCCGCGCGGGGCTGTGGACGGACGCGGAATTGTTGAGCACGCTTAGCCGGCAGATCACCGAAGTCGAGAACTCGCCCGGCAGCCGTCTGATGAGCGCGGAGGAATCTTCGCTCTCCGCCCCGTTTATCGACGACGCGCCGCACGCGCAAAAAACTAACCTGGCCAACACGTCGATCAGTTATTACCCGAAAGGCGAAGTGCTCGGGCTGGTGCTCGATCTTTTGATTCGTGGGAAGACGGGAGGGCGGGCTTCGCTCGACGACGTGATGCGCCGCATGTACGAAGAGTTTTATTTGAAGAGTCCGAACGCAAGTTACTACTTGCGCGGGCGCGGCTATCGGCCGGAAGACTTTGAGCGAATGGTTTCCGAAGTCTCCGGCGCGGACATGAGCGATTTTTTCAAGCGTTATGTGCGTGGCGTTGACTCGCCGCCGTACGAAGAAGCGTTCGCGCAGGTTGGCTTACGGTTTGTGCGCGAGCCGCGACAGCCGGTTTCGTTAGGAATCAGTGCCGACGAAAGTGATAAGGCCAACTTTACGATTGGGGGCGTGCGTCCCGACTCGCCCGCCGCGGAAGCTGGTTTGGAAGTTGGGGACAAGGTCCTGTTTTTTGGCGGACGCAAGCTCACGCCGACAAACTTCGTGAGATTGCTCGGGCGTTACAAACCCGGCGATCGCGTCGCTCTGATCGTCCAGCGGGACGCGCGAACCCTCCAGGTCTCAATCACGCTCGGTGAGCCGCAGATTTTGAATTATCGAATTGAAGAGATGAAGGACGCGCCGGTCGAGACGAAGGCGTTGCGCGCGGCGTGGTTGAGCGGAAAATAAGTTTCGAGTTTAAGAGAATCCACAGATTGCGCAGATTTCACAGATTCAAATGAAAGGGAACAAGGGGCCAACTGGAACTCAGACAGGACGTCGACGGCTCCGCTATTTCTAATCGGCGTAATCTGTGTAATCTGCGGATAACTATCTTCCCAAACGCGACGCGATCACCCTCGCGGCGGTAGCTCCCGCGCCCACCGCGCCGCTGATCGTCGGCGCCAGCGGATTCGCGACGTCGCCCACGGCGAAAACATTTTCTACGCTCGTCTCTTGCTGCGAACTGGTGATCACATAAGTACGGTCGTCCATCTCTAACTGATCGCGAAACAGTTCGGTGTTGGGTTCGAACCCGACGCGGACGATTACCCCTTGCACCGCCATCTGAAAAGGCTTGATGGCGCCGGCGCGTTCGATCTCGACCGCTTCAACCCTGTCGGCTCCGATAATGCGGTGCACGACAGATTCAGGAAAGACCGTGATGCAGTGATTCGTGTGCAGAGCTTCGGTGAACTCGCGACGAGCCCGCAGTTTCTTTCCGCGATGAACCAGGGTAACGGTCGGGCAAACCTCGGCGAACAACAGAGCATTCTCCGCCGCCGCATCGCCGCCACCGATTACGCAGACATCACGGCCCGCGAACGCACTTCGATCTCCGGACGATTCAATCATTCCCCGCCCGATGAATTCGTCTTCACCGGGAATGCCGAGCTTCCGCCGGCGCAAACCAGTGGCGATGATGATCGCGATCGACTGAAGTTCTTCGCCGCTGCGAAGAAGGACGCGTTTGGCTTTCAAGTCCACGCTGGCAATCTCGACATTAGTCCAGAGATCGAAGTCGCAGTCTTTCGTCTGCTCGACAAAACGTTCGCGCAACTCGCGACCGTTCGCGGCGCGCACTCCCAGATAATTTTCGATTGGGTTGCGAACCGAGAGAAGTTGGCCGCCAACCTTCTCGGCCGCTTCGAGGACGAGCGTATCGAGACCCAGCTCGTCGCACCAACGCGCGGCAGACAAGCCTGCGGGACCGGCACCGATGATAAGAACGTCGTGCATTACTGGTCGGGAGGCTGATAGAGATTCGGGATACTCGCGATCGCCGCTGCGGGCAAAGGTCGCAGCTTCAGTTGCTCGATGAGAAATTGTATGCGATCGCGACGCGCCTCGGCGTTCAGGGCGTGGGGCGCGTCGTAAATCTTGAAGAGCTTTGGTTCGCTCACGATCTTTTCATACTCGCGCGCGCGATCCGGGTTCAAGAACTTTTCCTGCGACGCGTACTGCAGAAAAACAAAGGCCGGCGCCGCGTGCGCCACATACTTGCCTTCATCGGTCCAGTAATACTTTGCGGCGAACGCATCGAATTTTTCCGGGCCAACCTTTTGACGATATTCCTGTAATTCCTGGGATTTCAGATCGACCTGATCCGACAGAGGGCCGGCCATCAACACGAACGCTTTGAAGCGCCGATCAATTCCGCTTAAGAAAGCACCGACTATCGCGTTGTAGCTGTGACCGACGAAGGCAACGCGTTTCGGATCGACGTCTCTGCGCGCCAGCAACAGATCGACGCCGCGTCGCGTATCCACGATCGCCTGTACCAGGTCAACCACCTGTTGTTCGTTCAGCGGCTCCTTGTTTGTCACGTGACCCGGGCGCGCTACCGGACCGTCAGGTAAAAGCGATACGACCCCGGCTTGCGCGAGCACGACCGCTTCGTCGAGAAACTGTTTGCGGTTGCGCATCGAAGAGTTGTCCCAATACCAGTGACCCCAGACCACCGCCGCGAACGGACCCCGGCCCTTCGGGACGACGAGATACGCGGGCACCAAGCCACCTTTCGGACTCTCGTAGGTGATGTCGCAAACGCTTGCGTGTTCGCGACGCTGGACACTGATTTGTTTCAGGCCAAGCGGCATCTGTCGATCGTAATCAAAGTGGCGGATTAGTTCGGCGTCTTGAGCGAGCAGAGTAGGGGCGCTGATCAGAAAAATTCCGATCAAGAAGACGAGTTGGACAAAGCTAGTTAGGGTTCGCATGCGCAGCACTCCTGAAACAGTTTTGGACGGGCTCTTTTTAACCGCAACGCGGTTCTGCCCTCCAGCCCAACGTTGCCGCTGCGGCTACGTTGGGTTAGGAATGAGCGAACATCATATCAACCGCAAGGCGGTTGCGTCAGTCCCAAACACGTCGGTTATGCCATTCGATGCGATGCCGCCGGAACAGCGCACGAAATTCGTCCTGGGATCCAACTTTGTGGTTCAGTGCGCTGGCGCAACCGCGTTGCGGTTGATAACAAAACATCCACCGGTTTCCCCAGGGTAGCCGTTCCGCGGCCAACCCTGGGCTGAAGGTCGCAAACGCGTTGCGGTTCGCGCCTCAATGCAAACTAAGTGAATTGACAATAGCACAGCGCCGGTGCGACGCTGAATCGATCCACCCAACACTTTGGCGAAAGGAGAAGAACAAATGCGTCTGACTGAGATGGTTTCGTGCTCTGGTTGAGCGGCCAAGCTCGCGCCTGGCGTCCTCGCTCAAGTGTTGAGCGGGCTTGAGAGACAACCTTTCGATCCTAATCTGCTGGTTGGTTTCGACAAAGCGGACGACGCCGGAGTGTATCGACTGCGCGCCGACCTTGCTCTGGTGCAGACGCTCGATTTCTTCACGCCGATTGTTGATGACCCGCTCGATTACGGCCGCATCGCTGCGCTCAATTCAATCAACGACGTGTGGGCGATGGGGGGCAAGCCGGTCACCGCGATGGCGATTACCTGCTTTCCGAAGAAAGGCCTGGACTTTTCGATTCTGACTGAAATCATGCGGGGCGGCTTGTCTGTCCTGACTGAGAATAAAGTCGCACTCGTTGGTGGGCACAGCGTCGACAATGAACAGATCATGTTCGGCTATTCAGTCACCGGCGTGATCGATCCGAATCATGTGGCAACCAACGCCGGCGCGCGGCCGGGCGATGTGATCATCCTGACGAAACCAATCGGCACGGGAGTGATCTCGACCGGAATCAAGCTGGGGAAAGCTCCGGCGGCTGTCGTCGCTGAATCAATCGCGACGATGTTAACGCCGGGCAAGTTCGCCGCTGAGGCGATCGGCAAGTTTGACGTGAAGGGCGCCACCGATGTCACCGGATTTTCCTTGCTTGGTCATGCGTGGGAAGTGGCGCGGGCCAGCAACGTGACGATCGAGATTGATTCGGCGCGGGTACCTTTGATCAACGGAGCGCTGGAACTGGCGATGGCGGGCCTGATGACCGGAGCAGACAAGACGAATCGCGAATATGTCGGCGAAGATATCTCGATCGCCGACGGTATTGATCCAAATCTCGGCAAGCTTCTCTACGATCCGCAGACGGCGGGCGGATTGTTGCTGGCGATTGCCGAAGACAAGGCAGACGATTTGTTAAAGGAGCTGCGCCGGAATTATCCGCGCGCGCAGATCATTGGGCGTGTGACGGCGCGAGCCGGGAAATCGATCTCGGTTAGGTGATTGTCCCCTCCCGCTCTGGGAGAGGGCAGGGTGAGGTGAGAAACGAAAACACGCCGCTCTCTTGTTTTGAATTATAGACTTGAGGCGAGAAAGAAAAATAGGAAATGGTTAGGTCTCGTCGCTAATCCCTCACCCCAACCTTCTCCCAAAGGGAGAGGGAGTTAGAGCGAAACCACCGAGAGGGAGTTAGAACCCCACCATCGAGGTAAGCGACGCATGCGATTGTTCATCGCGACGGAGATCGTCAGACCCGCCGCCGGGTGATCAGGCCCAATAACGCCACGAACAGCGCTGAGCCGACGATGGACCACACGACCGGAAAATGCATGCCGGCCACAGTAAGCGCGAATAGCTCTGGCAAATGAAGCGCCCCCGCGAGCCACGATCCTAAAAGCGCTCCAATGAATCCGAGCGCGATCGAAACCAGGCAGCCTCCGTGTGAGTAGCCGCCAATTGCCTGGCCCAGCGCGCCACAAACGCCCGCGATTAACAGTAGAATCAGTAATTGAATAAGCATGAACCCTCCGTTGGATTGTCTGCAAGTTAAGCTCAACCGCAACCGCTCACTTCAACGATTTGCCCGCGCAATTAGTTGCGACAAATGCCTTCCCAAAGAACCACGCGCTAACGTATAATGCCAGAAGGTCATTGACCGCGGAAGCCCGTATCCGGTCACAACTTCAGGAAAGCCACATCGACTTGCCCTCGATCAAGAAGTTAGAAGTAAAACCTTCGAAAATCGCAACACTCAGTTTTCACCATCAAGGTCGTCAGGAGTTCAAGATCATGTTCAAACTTTTTTCAGCATCCTTAATCATCGCTGCGGCGTGCGCATTCGGAATGGCCCAGGGGCCGTCGTCGCGGGACAAAAACGAACCGCCAAGCCAGGGCGTCGCGCCAAAGACTGAAAACGGCGTCGGCCGCGCCGACGTGCGCGTCTTTGACGAGGACGGCAATCCTATCAGAAACGCCTACGTCAAACTAGAATCCACCCGCAGCGACGGATTCTTTTGCGAGAGTTGGGGCGACACAAACGATCGCGGCATGGTCGCTCTGCCGCCGATTCACATGGGCAGCCTGAAGTTGAAAGTTAAGGCCAAAGGTTATCGCCCGCAGGAACTGGACGTGCCGGCGAGCGAACTGGGCGATCCCGTACGCGTTACTTTGAAGAAGAAATAGAAACCGGGAGCGCGGACATTTTCTGCTCCGATAGGAGCAGAATGTTTGTAGACCCTGGCCTTATCCTGGAAGAAGCGTCTCCGCGCGAAGCAAGCAGTTTGCTTCGCGCGGAGGTGCTATTTTAGACGTTCGTTGCTGTAGACATTTCGCCCTCAGGGGCTTAAGAACGCGAACGACTTTTCCAGCGTCTTTCGCGTCTAACTATCATGAACATCTCGCGCCAAGTCCGAATCCTTAGTTTGTTCGTCTTACTTTGGGCGGTCCTTCCAATCTGCGTGGTCGCGTTTTTAATCCGCACCCGCGCTCAAACAAAAACGCCACCGGCTCAAGCGGCATACAAACTTGCCGATGGTCCCTACGCAGTCGAAACCATCGATCACACAATTCACGACGCGAAGCGCAACAAAGATCTTCCGGTTCGTTTCTTGATTCCCAAATTCGGCGGGCCGTTTCCGGTGATTGTGTTTTCGCACGGCGCCGGAGGTTCCGGGCAGAACTATTTTCCGCTGACTGGTTTCTGGGCCACGCACGGTTACGTCGTCATTCAACCTACGCACAACGATTCCATCGCGCTGCGAAAAGAGAAAGGCGAACAGGTGCCGGCCAGTCCGCGTGAGCTGGTTGATGAATATCGTTTCAACACCGACGACTGGATCAATCGCGTTCGCGATATCACGTTGATTATGGATTCGCTGAGCGATCTGGAAAAACGTCTGCCACAGTTGAAAGGCAAGATGGATCAGAAACGCATCGGCGTCGGCGGACATTCATACGGCGCGTTCAGCACGCAGATGATCGGCGGCGCCTTGCTGGACATGCCGAACGGGCCCAGGGCACAGAGCTTTAGCGACGAGCGCCCGCGGGCATTGATGCTGCTGTCGCCGCAAGGCAAGACGCAGAATGGTCTGACTGAAAGTTCATGGAAGAAGATGACGCGTCCGACGATGTCGATGACCGGGAGCAATGACACCGGCGTGATGGGACAGTTGGCGAGCTGGCGCGAGGATCCGTTTACTTACTCGCCGCCGGGCGATAAATATCTCGTCTTCATCGACGGCGCGTTTCACGTGTCATTCACGGGGGCGCTGGCACAAGGCGACAACCCGCAGCTGGCGCGCCGGCCGATGATGGCGCGACTTGTGGGCCGGACAGATCAGAAAGCGGTCTTCGATTACGTGAAGATTGCGAGCGTCGCCTTCTGGGACGCGTATCTCAAAACGGACGCGCACGCGAAGGCGTATCTGAAATCAAATTCCCTAATCGGCTACAGCAGAAATTCGGTGAAGCTTAGTCGGAAGTAGAAGCGAAGTCGAGAGTTCAATCTTTAGATTGCTATTTCAAGATCGAACAAGCTGAAGCTTGAACTCTGAACCCATTACACACCCACGGGCTGAGCTGCGTTTGCGGGCGCGTAATAAAGAATCCGATTGCAGTTATCACAGGTAATGATTTCCGCCCCGCGCCGCACGTCGGCCATTACTTGCGGCCGCAGAGCCATGTAGCACGCGGTGCACGCGCCATTGCGCGCTTCGGCCATAGCGACGCCGTCGCGTATGCGCGCGGCGATGCGTTTGTACATGGCGCTGGTATTCTTTGGCAGTTCATTCATCAGGCGTTCACGCTCGACCCGCGCGGATTCAAGTTGCTGCTGCTGCACGCGCGCCTGTTCATCGAAAGCCTTGAAGCTCTCGGCCATGTCCGCGCCCAGCTTCTCGACTTCCGGCGCGCGTTCCGCCAGATCTTTTTCGGCCTGCTCGGAAATTTCCATCTGTTCGAGAATCTGCGTCTCGAACGTCGAAATCTGTTTGCGGGCGGCGTCGGCTTCGCGAATCGCGGCGGTGTATTCATCAGGCTTCTTTGCCGCCATCAAGTTTCGATCGGCGCGTTCGGCGCGTTGCTTCTGTTCAAAGATTTCGGCTTCCAGGCGAGTGCGTTCGTTGCGGGCGCCGTCGCGGCGTTCTTCCAGGGCGCGAATTTCAAAGGCGCGCTGATCGAATTCCTTTTCGATCTCGGCGCGCCTCTCAGGGATGCTTTCGATTTCAGCCTGTAGCCTTCTTATATTGGTATCAGCGTTCTGCAAAGCGATTAACTGCGATAACTCCGCTTTCACTCTTTACTTACTCCTCACCAGATTTGGATTATGAATGATTGATTTCACGTACCAATAATCCCACAGGGAGCGCCGCCCGCGCAAGCGGACGACTTAGAAGGTTGGGCCGGTTCGCTTTGATAGAGCCCGGATGCGTGTTATACGAAGGCCCATGCAAACCGTGAAAATCACCGCATCGCCCGCCTTTCTGGTCTGTTTGATCCTGTGCGCGTCGGTTGGAGCATCTGGCCAAACGCCTTCACCGGCGCCAACGCCGGCAGCGACACCGTCGTCGAGTGACATCTTCATCATTGACGTTACGAAGCATAACGGCCAGATGAAGTTCAGCGAGCCAAAGAAGATCACCGACACGGTCGGCTATAACAATCAGCCTTTCTTTCTGCCTGACGGGCAGGGCATTCTTTACACCTCAATCCGGGACAAGCAGGCGGACATTTATCATTACGACATTCACAGCGGCGCGACAGCTCAAGTTACGAAGACCCCGGAGAGCGAGTACTCGCCAACGTTGATGCCCGACGGGAAAAGCATTTCCGTGGTGCGGGTCGAAGCGGACGGCACACAACGCCTGTGGAAGTTTCCGCCCATTATCGGCGAGCCCTCGCTGATTCTGGAAAAGACCAAGCCGGTCGGTTATCACTTATGGATCGACGATCACACCCTCGCGCTTTTCATCCTCGGCAAGCCGAACACTTTGCAAATTGCCGACACGCGCACCGAGAAGGTGGAAATCATCGCCGAGAATCCGGGGCGCATCCTGCGCCGCATTCCTCATCAGAACAAGTTCAGTTTCGTGCACAAGATTTCTGACAAGGAATGGGCGATCAAAGCGTTCGACTTGAGGACGCGCACCAGCGCGTCGCTCATCGACACGCTACCCGGCGTTGAGGATTATGCCTGGCTGCCCTCGGGCCTACTTCTGATGGCAAAAGATTCCAAACTGTTTAGCGTGATTCCGCTAACTGGCAAGGCCTGGAGCGAGGTCGCCGATTTCAGCAACGCCGGGTTAAAGAACATCACGCGCATCGCGGTCAGTCCGAAGGGTGACAAGATTGCCGTCGTAGCTCGTCACTAAGCAAACCATTCAAACGAGGTCGCCGAAGCGATGCTCTAGCAGCGCG
>DATGVD010000089.1:0-4707 GCA_035300785.1 Pyrinomonadaceae bacterium
TAACGGAACCGTCGGCCAGACTGGATTGCAGAGCGTCGATCCTGAGCTGGCTGTGTTGCTCAATCGCTTGACAGATGACAGTAACGTTGACGCCGTCGTTGTCTATCATCATCTCCCGAATGACGCAGACATCGCCGATCTCCAGCGCCTGGGGGTTCCGGGCGGTACGCGCTACCGAGTGTTGCCGATGATTGCCGTCAGCTGCACCAAAGCACAGATTGCCGCGATCTCGCATTTGTCGTCGGTGCGATCGATTTATGGTAATCGAACCTTTCAATGGAATCTCGAACCCGCGGCGCGCAACCTGACGGGCGTCGAACGGGTGCGGCGTAACGCTGACTTGACCAGATCGAATCGCGGATTGCCGGTCAGCGGGCGCGGTGTCACCGTGGCGGTGCTCGACACCGGCGTTGACGCCACTCACGGTGATCTGGCCGGCCGCGTCGTACAGAACCTGAAGCTTGCCGACACCCAAAGCGTGGGCATCGGATTTAATTATCCGGTTGCGGCGCCCAGTTTGCCGAACACGGATCAAGCTTACGGTCACGGCACGTTTGTCGCGGGGATCATTGCCGGAAACGGGCAGCAGTCGGGCGGCAAGTATGCGGGCGTCGCTCCGGGCGCAAACATTCTGGGTCTTAGCGCCGGAGACGCGAGTCTGTTGTTCGTACTGTCCGGCTTTGATTATTTGCTGGCCAATGGATCCAGCTTCGGCGTGCGCGTCATCAACTGCAGCTTCTCTGCGAATACCGTTTTCGATGTCAACGATCCGGTGAACATCGCCACCAGGATGCTGACCGACAATGGCACCAACGTCGTCTTCTCCGCCGGTAACAACGGGTCGGGGCTCGATTCGCTGAATCCATATTCAGTCGCCCCGTGGGTAATCAGCACGGGAGCCACCGACGATCAGGGACGCCTGGCGAACTTCTCTTCGCGCGGCGATTTCGGGAGCCCGCTGTTTCGGCCCACGCTCGTTGCGCCCGGCGTGAATACCGTCAGCTTGCGCGCGTCGACGGTCGCGGCGGTTACCACCATCGACGGCTTGCTCGGAGCCGACCCGCAACTCAGTACGAATGAACTGCCTTACTACACGACGGGCAGCGGGACCAGTTTCTCAACACCGCAGGTCGCGGGCGTGGTCGCGTTAATGCTCGAAGCGAATCCGCAACTTACGCCCGCGCAGATTCGCGACATCCTGCAGCGTACGGCCACGCCGCTGCCGCAGTATTACGCGCACGAAGTTGGCGCTGGATTGCTGAACGCGCAAGCCGCCGTTCTGGAGGCAGCGTTCTCGCAGCGCCACTTCGGCGCCTGGCGCGGGATCGCTTATCAGAACCAGGTGCAGTTCACCAGCAGCTCGCCGCAGGTCTTCAACGGCGGGACGGCGCCCGGCGCTTACAGCGATTCGTCGCTCACGATTCCGGCGGATGTACTGCTGGCTTCGGTACAAATCGCGTGGGGCGATCTTCAGAATACGAACAACCTCAGCCTGACCATGTTGGATCCTCAGGGCGCGGGCCAGCCTCCCGCAAACGCCGACAACCAACCCGGACTGACCGGGCGTCGCCAGCGCAAAGTTTTGAATAGTCCGGTAGCGGGAACCTGGAAAGCGCGAGTTGCGGCCACCGCCGGTTTAGCGACAGTGACGTCCCAACCGTACACCGGAGTCATACAGACGACCAGCGCGCGCTACGCGGCGCTCGCGGACATTGGCTCGCTCGATAGCAGTTCGGTTTCCGAGATTTATCAGAACTTCCGCAGCCTGGTCATGTCGCCAATCGGTTCTTGCTTTCGGCCGAGCTTTGGCGTAACTCGCGCCGGTCTCGCCACCGCGATGGTGATTGGCGGACGCGTGCCGCAGTACCTGCCGGCACAATCCAGTTACCCTGACGTTCGTGATCGCGCCACCATGCTCTTCGTTGAAAGCGCGCAAGCTGCGCCCAATGGCGCTCTGTTTCCGAGTATCACTGCCGGCGACAACTTTCAACCCGATGCCGCGGTGGATCGACTGACTGCGGTGGTGGCGTTGGTGCGCGCAGCTGGCTTGCGCCAACAAGCTGAGTCGGGAACCTACGCGTTGACCTACACCGACGCTGCTTCGATTCCGGCGAACCTGCGTGGCTATGTTGCGGTTGCTGTCCAGAATGGCCTGATCAGGACAACCGGCACGACCTTTAACTCACAGGGTTCTTTCACCCGACTGGATCTCTCGCACGCGATGGTCAGACTCGCTAGCCTCCCCGCGAATTAATAGCCAGCGACCTCCGAACTGGTCTCGCTGGCATCACCGAACCTTCCCGCGCTCGCACGAACAAAGCCACTTCGGGTGGCGTCGTGGATCGTTTTGCACGGCAACGACCTCTCAGAATTAGGAGATTAAGGCACTCCCTAGAGATTCAAGTCCCTTGTGGGTTTACGAAGCGATTGACTACTATGGGCGAGCGTTAAATCGTCATCAAACAAAAACCCGCGGTTGTTTATCACCAGATTCCATTTAAATGGCGCCCTATTGCGCCCTTGAGACCAAAATGGGTTTTCCCAGAGCCAGCGGCATCCTGCTTCACCCAACGTCGTTGTCGAGTCGGTTCGGCATCGGCGACCTGGGCGATGAGGCATATCGCTTCGCGGATTTTCTAGCCGCGAGTGGTCAGAGTCTGTGGCAGGTTTTGCCGCTTGGGCCTACTGGCTATGGTGATTCACCGTATGCATGCTATTCCGCGTTCGCCGGCAACACGCTGCTGATCAGTCCCGAAAGACTCTTCGAGGAAGGACTGCTAACAAAGAGCGACCTGGATGAGATCCCTTCACTGCCAACTGAGCGCGTGGATTTTGAGCTGGTTCATCAGAGCCGGGAGATCATCCTGGACAAAGCGTTTGCGCGTTACCAGCGCACCCCCGGCACCGAACTGCGCAGCGCGTTCGAAACATTTGCGGGGCAGAACCTTGCATGGCTCGACGATTACGCTCTGTTTCGCGCGCTCAAGAGCGCGCACGGTCGCAAAACATGGCCCGAATGGGAGCATTCGCTGGCCGGGCGCGAACCGGCCGCGCTGGCGCGCGCCAGGGTCGACTTGCGCGAACAGATCGAGGCGCAGAAGTTCTTTCAATTCTTGTTCTTCAAACAGTGGTTCGCGCTCAAGGCCTATTGCTACGAACGCAGCCTCAGCTTGATCGGCGATATTCCGATCTTCGTGGCCCATGATTCGGCGGATGTCTGGACTAATCCGGATCAGTTCAAGCTCAATCAAGATGGGCGTCCCCTGGTGGTCGCGGGCGTGCCGCCTGATTATTTCAGCGCCACCGGCCAACTCTGGGGGAACCCAATTTATGACTGGGAACGCATGCTGGCCGATGGTTTCCAATGGTGGATTGAACGCGTGCGGGCGACGCTGCAAACCGTGGACATTGCGCGCATCGATCACTTTCGCGGATTTGCGGCGGGTTGGGAAATCCCAGGCGACGACAAGACCGCCGAGCGCGGACGCTGGGTTGAGGCGCCGGGCAGGGAACTGTTCACCGCGATTCGTAACTTGCTGGGCGAAGTGCCAATCATTGCCGAGGACCTCGGCGTGATCACGCCCGATGTCGACAAACTACGTGACGACTTTGGCTTTCCCGGCATGCGCATCTTGCAGTTTGCTTTTAGCAGCGACATGAAAAACATCGACCTGCCGCACAACTACCATCGGAACCTGGCGGTCTATACCGGCACGCATGACAACGATACCACCGTGGGTTGGTTCAATAGTGTCGCGGGCGCGGGCTCCACCCGAACCGAAGCGCAGATCAGCTCAGAAAGAAATTTCTGCCTGGAATACCTAAACAGCGCTGGCCGAGAGATCCATTGGGACTTTATTCGCGCCGCGCTGGCTTCAGTGGCTGACACGGCAATTGTGCCGTTGCAGGATTTGCTCGGCCTGGGCAGCGAAGCGCGCATGAATCTGCCCAACAGCACTCAAGGCAACTGGAGTTGGCGCTTCAAACAGGATGCGTTGACCGAAGATCGCAGCGAGCGGCTCAGGGAGATGACCGGCACTTACGGCCGCATTCGAAGACACGACTCGAGAGTCTAAGACTTGGGCTCTAGCTCTCTTGTGGGTGGCGCTTAGCGAGCTAAACCTTCAAGGGGCTCTTGGGTCGAACAAAAGTGAGTTGTTAGCCGTCTCCTTTTCAGTCTTCACGTAATTCGCAACTGGCGTGACGTTGGTGCAATCCGGATAAAGATCTGATGGATTTATCATGAGCTCGAGCCGACTTGCGTTTTTACCCTCTCCGGTTACGTAAGTCCCCCACTCACGGTCGCAGCCATCTAAGTAGATCCATTGCTCCTGACCTGACCGAAGTGCAGGCACAGCCATCTGCCGGTAAGAGCGTGGAATCTGCTGGTCTCTGCACACTCCTCATTCCAAAATCGAAGAGATCGATAGCCGCAGAGTACGCTTGTTGATCCCTCCGGAACGACGTTCACCTGCCCCAGGCTTCCAGCTCTACTATTCGGCTACGTCTATTGAGCGCCTTTCTCACCAACACCCTGATCTTAATGGTGGTGACTGACTTAGCTAAAACAATCTTGCGCAAGACTTGATTGTTCCCATTGACGCTTTCAATGGTTGTCCAGCCGTAGCCGTCCCAGTACTGAACATCAAAGTCAGTGATGCCACCCGAAGTGAACGTCAAGCCCTCTGGGTCTTTCGGCTTCAGATA
>DATGVD010000090.1:0-2151 GCA_035300785.1 Pyrinomonadaceae bacterium
GCGCTCCTTCTTCGTGTTGTCGCTCGGGTCAGGAACATCCACCTGATCCAGAATGTCTACGATGTCGCCTCGGTTTCTTTCAAGCAGGTTCGCCGAGACGACTGCCGTCGAGCTTAGGATCTGCGCGCTTCGCGCCACCACGACGCCGGTGTTGCTCTTGTTGGCGAGCGTGCTGCATCCGGCCAAATAGATCGCTGCTAGCAGCAAAGACAACGTGACCAAAGTCCGCGAAGCGGACGGTCGCAAATAGCCCAGCACTTCAGTGCTGGGAATACGGCAATAAAGGAATGCGAAGCCCGTGAAACGGGCGACAGAAAACAGCTTCGCCAGCCGCGAGCGATTAAGACTCTGCCGTCCGCTTCGCGGACTTGTCTCGGGAATGGGTGCCCGATCCCCAGCGATGAATCGCTGGGCTATTTTCGTCCGTCCGCTTCGCGGACTCGGTTTGTCGACCATTGACCTGCTCTTCATGAATAATCAGCGCTTCTTCTGAGTCGACGATCGCGCGGAATCATTGTAACCCAACTCTCGCAACAAATCGCGCTGCGGCTTGCTCAGTTGTTCGCCGATGCTAAGACGTGTTCGCAGGCCAAACGTTTCGACTTGGAATCCAAACGGCGCCAACTCTGACGCCAGACTGATAGTCACCGGGTCGCGGATGAACTGTCGGACAAACCCCTGCATCCGTGGATCACTGGCCAGAGCATTTGCCGCCGCCTCATTACCGTCGGTTCCCTGCCCTGCCGCGACCCTGTCTGAACCGGTGTCCGGCGAATGATAGTCCTGAATCATCTTTCGATAGGCATCATCGAGCGAGTGTTTTCCGTGGCTCTGGTTGCGGAGTTTCAGATCATAAAGGAACGCAACCACCATGCTCTTCGAGTAAATCGAAGGCGCTCCGACCGTCCATCTTCTTTTTGAGGCCTCGACGAGCGACCAGCGATCGTGATCGACCGCGAGGGCATAGGCATCGTATGCGCGAGCGATCGCGTTCAGAAATTCCGGGAAGGTCAGCAGGCCCAGACGAACCGCCGTGCGCGCCGCCTGATAGACGGTGAATCCTTCATAGAACCAATCGTAGTCACCTTCGAGCGCCAACGCATTCGGCACCCAGAAATGAAACAGCTCATGCGTCAGCGGCACGCTTAACTGTGACAGCGCAGCCGTCTTTGACGGAACCTTTCCCATCAACAATGTCACCGTCGAGCCGCGAGTCTCGGCGCTCCATTTGCTGGCGGGCGCGGGTTGTGGAAAAGGAAGAAGGATCAAAGTTCCCTGCTTCGAGGGCATGGCTCCGAAAACTTCGCGGTCTATTTTGAGGATGTCAGCGCCCAGCTTGAGGGCTTCGCTATCTGAAAACGCCCACTCGCCGTCAGCTACCAGGCGGAGAGTCATTCCGGATGCCGACATCTGCGAGACGCGCAACTGACTTCCCACTGCGAACACCGCACGATCGGGATCAGGAACTGCGAATGCCAGTTCCTTTTGCACGTCACCTCGCGCGAGTACTGGAAAATCTCCCGCCGCGTTTTGACTTTCATTGGAATAAACAGCCCACGAATTCGGCACCATGAAACGGACTATAGCGCTTTCCGCAGGCTTGTCTCTTCTCTCGCCGTCAGGGGCTTTGCGCACCTCAGTTGGGAGCAGATCAGCGAGCATCAACACTCCGCGTGCAGGGTTCAGCCATGATACGCGCGCGGCATCCGACAGCTGAACAGGCGGCGAGAGATTAACTTCGTAACGAAATCTGGCAGCGGACTGCGCCGCTTCGAATTGTCCGGGAGCAATCTTGCGAACCGGGATCTCGACGCCGGTTGCGTCGAATGCTTCCAGTCTTTCAATTCGATTACCCAGTTCCGTTACGCCTGCGTAGCTGTCGGGAAATGACCAAACTCGCACCGGGTCGCCGATCACTTCAATAAAGGCGCGAGCGTGACTATCGACTGGCGGCTGAATTACTACGTTGACTTGACGAGCACTAACGGCAGAAGCGAAGCAGCACAACAACGCTGCGCCGCAGGCAAGAGTCATCCATCGCCGGGAAGCTGCGGAAAGGCATCGAGCCTTGCGGAACGACAGGATTGACATGCGTTTCAGGCGTGACTAGACTACGTCTGTAGTCTAGCATCAAATTTCAGAGTCGTGATC
>DATGVD010000091.1:0-3440 GCA_035300785.1 Pyrinomonadaceae bacterium
TTCAGCAACCGGCCGGCCAGTTGCTCACGCACTTGGGTGACTCTGCGATCACCGGCGAAGCGGTGAAGATATTCGTGGATGCCGATGAGCGCAAAGGCCCAGGCGCGGGGACTGGTAGTTTTGAGAATCTTCGGCAAGGCCTGCTCGAACAGTCGGCCGGCCATACTCTGAAGGGCCGCAGTGTTTGAGCGGCCCAATACCGTACCCAGTGCCCACAGTGCGCGTCCATGGCTGTCGTCGGAACCACTCGCTTCCAGCCAATTGCGCTGGTAATCCATGAAGTTGCGAAAGCGTCCCGTCTCTGGATTGAAGGCGTAACAGATGAAGGCAAGATAGCGGGACGCCAGCGCCGACGCCTCGCGGTTACCCAATTCCTCGAGCAGCGAACCGACGATCAGAGCGCGCGCATTGTCGTCGGCGGTATAGCCTTCGCGATAGTTGGGTACGGTGAAGCGGGCGTGCTGCAAGATGCCGGTTGTGTCCGTCATGTTGTGTAAGTGATCCAGTTTGAGCGACGGCAATTCTCCTGGTCGTTTGTCGAGTGGCTTAACTGTAAAGTCGAAATGACGGCGTTCGGCGCGAGCCCGGTCGAAACTCTCCCGGTAGCGCCGTGCTACCTGGGGCCAGATCATATCCCGTCCAAATAAATAGGCTCGCTTGCGCATGGCGTGGCGATCGGATTCGTTGTCCAACAGGGCGATCACTTGCTCAGCCAATGCGGCCGGATCAGCGAATGGCACCAGCACCCCTCGTTCTTCAGCAAGCATCTCTTCAGCGTACCAATACGGTGTCGAGATCACGGCTTTGCCGGCGCCCACCGTGTAAGCGAGCGTGCCTGAGGTGATCTGCGCCGCTTTAAGATAAGGGGTGATGTAAATGTCGGCCGCGCCAATGAACTCGACGAGTTCTTCCAAACTGACAAATCGGTTGTAGAAAATTACCTGGCCCTCGACGCCTTTCTCCTGGGCCAGCCTTTGCAAGCTCAGGCGATACGTTTCACCGTCGTGCTCGATCACGTGGGGGTGGGTGGCGCCGAGAATGATGTAAACGACATTCGGATGTTTGGCCAAAATTTCCGGCAAAGCTGAAATGACATTCTCAATTCCTTTGTTGGCGGAAAGCAATCCAAAGCTTAGTAGGACGATCTTGCCTTCCACGCCAAACAAGTCTTTGTGAAAACTCGGATCCACAAAGGGTACATCGGGAATGCCGTGCGGGATCAAGTCAATTTTGTCTCGCGGCACTCCATAGATTTCGTGCAGAAACTCCACGCCGCGCTGGCTCATTACTACCACGCGATCGGACAAGGCGGCCACTTCTTCCAACACTCGTCTTTGATCAGGATCAGGTTCGCGCAGAATGGTGTGCAACGTGGTGACGATGGGCATGCGCAACTCACGCAAGAGGGCCAGAATGTGACTGCCTGCGCGCCCGCCAAAGATTCCATATTCGTGTTGCAGGCACACGAGGTCCACGTTATTGATGTTCAAAAAGTCGGCGGCGCGGCGATAAGAATCAATGTCCTTCTCCGTTAGTTCGAAGCGGACGCGGCCTGGATAGGGGTAGCCAGCCGCGGTGTCATTGACCGGTACAGCTATGCAAGTTGTCTTGTAGTATTCGGCGGCGAAGGCTTCACACAGGTCGGTGGTGAACGTAGCGATACCGCACTGGCGCGGCAGGTAGTTGCCGATGAAGGCGACGCGATTGAGGCCTGAAATGTTTGAACTTTGGCCCATTAGGAATTTGCGTTAGTCGCCGCCGCCAGGAGTTCGATCATTTTTCGCGAGCACGCCTGGAAAAGGGAATCCAACTTGTATTCGGGGTAAGCTAATATATACCACATACACAACAAATATGGTCGTCACGAGATATGCCGTACAGTTGGCATATAACGACGGTCAGCCAGATGTTGAATGCCGATTCCCGCCTTTGCTAGAATTGGCTCTCTTCCGCAAATTGGTTGCGTTTCAAAAGGTGACCGCGGCGTGAAGACTTACTCATGACCGTAACCGCAAGCCCGAATGCGACCGCCGAAAACCGGCTGCTCGCCGCTCTTCCTGCTGACGAGTATGCACGGCTGAGTCCATATCTGCAGGAAGTCAAGTTCTCTCTCGGCCAGGTCGTTTACGAATTCGGCGGACACCTCGATCATGTCTTCTTCCCGACCGACTCAATCGTCTCTTTGCTCTACACCATGGAAAATGGCACCAGTGCGGAGATGGGTTTGACGGGTAATGATGGCGTAGTCGGGATTGCCCTCTTCATGGGAGGCGGCACTATGCCCAACCGCGCCGTCGTCCAAAGCGCCGGCGGCGCCGTGAGGATGAAAGTAAAGGCGTTGCTGGATGAATTCGCTCGAGGTGGAAAATTCCAACGGTTGTTGCTGCGCTATACCCAGGCATTGATCACGCAGATCTCACAGACGGCCGTTTGCAACCGGCTTCACTCAGTGGAGCAACAGCTTTGCCGCTGGCTGTTGCTAAGCCACGACCGCGTGAGGGCCGACGAGTTGATCATGACCCAGGAACTGATCGCCGACATGTTGGGAGTACGTCGCGAAGGCGTGACCGTGGCTGCCGGTCGCCTGCAGGATTCCGGAGCGATTAGCTACATCCGTGGCCACATCAAGATCCTCGACCGCCAGAAGTTGGAAGACACAGTCTGCGAGTGTTACCAGGTCGTCAAGAAAGAGTTCGATCGGTTGCTCGGAGATTAGGTCGCCATTTCCTCTCTCTTTCCGCTTTGTGTGTTAGCGCACAGACGCTGCCTTTCCCGGAGTGCTATAAGCTCACTTAGCTCCGCTTTAGAGATTACCTTTCGACATCGGGGATCGGGTCAACAACTCTCTTCTTGAGCCGCCTTCTGAGCGGCGATCGCGTCAAACGTGATAGTCATCGTGCTCACTCACTCGATTAAATCTAAGGTTCATCAGCGTTTCCATGCCAGTCTGTTTTCGTCTTAGCATATTCAAGCCAATCACCTGAGGTAATTAAGGTACGGCGGGAAAAGGCTTCAGGATTAGGTGCATAAATCCAGCATTTCCTGCTTTGGTTACCAAGGGAGATCTTAACCTGCTTCCGCCAATAGTGACTTGAGGATTCTAAATCATCCAACTTGCTCAGAGTCTCATCATCAACTTCATACACTTCGCCAATCACCAATGAGTTCGAGTCGTCAAGTAGCAAACCCGGATATGCGCCCAGATCATAGAGGCTGCCGCTTACTTTGGCATCAGCAACAAATCGTGACCTGGGAAATCTGATGGACATTGCGCGCACACTGCCGCGTCTCAACGTGCCATAAACAAATACGAGATGCTTATTCATTTAGCACTACGGTTACGGTCACTCATAAGTGCGAATCTCAATCAGGTGATTATTAGGGTCATTCATATAAAGAGTTGGCGCTGGACCTCGCGCCCCGGACTCAACGCCAGGACC
>DATGVD010000092.1:0-3810 GCA_035300785.1 Pyrinomonadaceae bacterium
AATCCGCTCACCAATTGGCGGGAACTGATGTCAGCTCGGCCAGAGTCTCGAAGTACCGCCGATGCGTCCGTCGCACTGCTTCTTCACTCGCAGCTTCAAGCAGAACAACCTCACGCTGCATCCCTTTCAGATTGAGTTCTAATTCCAGCAGAGAGTCTTGGGCGTCGGTTCTCTCAGAATCCTTGAACGATTTGATACTCGCGATGCGACCTTCGTTTCGGTTGTATTCGATTAGGAATGACATCTGATTGGTTCTTGCCTAAATCAAAATACCTGAGCCCTCCCTCACGGTCGGGCTACTGCCCCGTCTAATCGCGCTCGACTTTCTACCACGCCCACGCGTATGCTTCCGTTCTTGGATCGGTGCCGGCGTTAAGCACTCCGGTTTTCAGATCGATCACGATCGCTGCCAGAGATCCATCCGACCACGCGCCGGTGACGCGCAACTTGTGGCCGCGGGCGAGTAACTGTTTGCGCACCGCTTCCGGGACGCGCGATTCGACGGAGAGATCGCCCGGATACATCGTGTGTGGAAAAGGCGAAGCGGGAAACGCGCGGGTCAACCACTTCGGAGCTTCAATCGCCTGCTGCACGTTCATGCCGAAATCGACCATGTTCAGAAGCGTCTGCATCGTAAGCAGCACCTGCTGATCCGCGCCCGGAGTGCCCAAAACCATGTGCGGCTGTCCGTTTTTCATCACCAGAGTGCTTTGCAGAGTGCTGCGCGGCCGCTTGCCGGGAGCGAGCGCGTTCGCTTCTCCCGCCTCGAGCGAGTAGTAATCGCCACGGCAATTGAAGATAAAACCGAGATTACCCATCACCACGCCCGTGCCAAACGCGCTGTGCAAGCTCGGCGTGAATGTGATCATGTTGCGCGCGCCATCAACGACGGCGATGTAGCTCGTGTCGCCATCGTGTTCGGCGCTGTCGCTGGTCGTGATTTTCACTGGACGAGGGAGCGGCGTCGCGTCGCTGGTGAATTTCTCCGCCGTGCCTGGACGAAACGCGAGCGATGCTGTCGTCTTGTCGATAAGCTGACGACGTTCAGCTGCGTATTCTTTCGAGAGCAAACCCGCGTACGGAATCTTGATGAAATCCATGTCGCCGAGATACTTCTCGCGGTCGGCAAACGCGAGCTTGATCGCTTCGACGCTTGTGTGTATGTAGTCAGCGCTGTTGTGGCCCATCGCCTTCAGGTCGTAACCTGCCAGAATATTCAGCGCGAACAATTCCGCCGGGCCCTGACTCGCCGATGGGTTCTTGTAGATTTGATACCCGCGATAATCGATCGAGACCGGCTCTTCGACTTTCGCCGTGTATTTGGCAAAGTCTTCATAGCGAAACAGGCCGCCATTCGCTTCTGAAAACCTGGCCATCTCGCGCGCGATGTCGCCTTTGTAGAAGCGATCGCGGGCGGCCTTCAACGCCGCGTGGCGGCCCCTGCCTCTGTTTTGCTTCTCGGCTTCGACCAGTCTTCTTAACGTCCGCGCGAGATCCGGATTGCGAAAGATCTCGCCGGCCTGGGGCGCGCGATTGTTGGGAAGATAAACCTTCGTGGTGGATGGATACTTGTGCAGCTTCTGCGAGGTCGAGAGCGCGCGGGCGAACGAATCGCCCACCGGAAATCCGTTTTCGGCCAGATCGATCGCCTCTGCGAGCACTTGCGCGAAACTCATCGTGCCCCAGCGATCGAGCAGGATATACCACGCATCGATACAGCCCGGCACAGTTCCCGACAACAGCGAATCGTTGACCGGCAGCTTGCCGCCGTTGTGTTCTTTGTACCATTCAATCGTCGCCAGCCGCGGCGCCGTCCCTTCGGCGTCGATTGAATAGACCTTCTTCGTCTTCGCGTCGTACACCAGCAGCACGGCATCGCTCCCGACGCCGTTCATCGCCGCGTCCACGATGCCGAGCACGGCCTGACCTGCGACGATCGCATCAAACGCGTTGCCGCCTTTTTCCAGGATGCGTTCTGCCGCGCGCGTCGCTTCGGCTTTCATCGATGCGACCGCGAAATGCCGGCCGCGCACGACCGGACGCATCGTCCGAGCTGCGCCATTAGTTTCCGACTCGCCTTCTTGTCCCATAGTCACACCTGCAAACAAACAGATTACGATGCCGGCCAGCGCGATTCGATTCATTGATCGCATGGGGCCTCCTTTTCTCGTTGAAACTCCGTACTGGATAATTGGCTCAGATGCTAACGCCGCTAGGGTAAACGAGCAATAGCTGGCGTTTAGAGTACCAACTTCAGTTGGGTGTTTGTCGAACAGAAGCCCGACTGAAGTCGGTCTCTGAACACCGCTAATCAAACTCGCGCTTCGCAGTTTCCTGATCTGCGCCGACGCGACCGGCGGCGATCTTCGCTCTCGAGTAGTTCTCGCCTTTGATCGGCTCGCCGGCTATTCGCCGCAACATCGTTAGCTGGCCGACGTGCGTCAGCGCGTCTGCAATTGGGCCCTGAAAAAGTCGCTCGCAACTTGCGGCCAGGTCGCTTTCAGAAGAGAGATAATCATCGAAGTTGCCCAGCGCGGAGTGAAATCGTTCGACCTCCCGAGGCCACGAAAGCGGTTCAGAGTTGTTCCAGGTCTCGTCGCCTTTCGCGATCGACACAGCCCAATCAAGCAAATCGCCGATGTGCGCCAGAATCTGCGCCGGCGTGCGCGTAGTTTCCGACGCTTTGAACGATGCAAACGAATCGGGCGCACCACGCACGGCTTTCGCGCCGCGGTAGGCGAGAGTCGCCACTGTGTGCCGGAGCATCTCGCGTTTCGTATCTGGATTGTTCATGAATTACTCCAAGCGTTTTTCCTTTGCTCTTCGCCCTTAGCCCTTTGCCATTCTTTCAGTACGCATCCTCGCCGCGCCACATCACCGGCAGCGTGCGCAGAATGATTTTCAAATCCAGCAGCAGCGACCAGTTTTCGATGTAGTACAAATCCATCCGCACCATCTCGTCAAACGAAAGCCGGTTGCGTCCCGACACCTGCCACAGACCAGTCACGCCGGGCTTCATGTCGAGCCGCTTGCGATGCCACAACTCGTAGCTTTCGACTTCGTAAGGAATCGGCGGGCGCGGGCCGACGATGCTCATGTCGCCGCGCAGCACGTTGAACAGCTGCGGCAGCTCATCCAGACTCGTCTTTCGCAACACGCGGCCCCAACGCGTCACGCGGGCGTCGGCGCGCAATTTGTACGCGGGCCGTTCTTCGTCGCCGAGATTGGACTCAGCCTGGCCCCTGATGTAACTGCGTTGAAACTCCCGGTGCTCGGCGTCGTCAGTGCCGGCGCGCATCGTGCGGAATTTGTAAAAGAGAAACACGCGCCCATCCATGCCGACGCGCTCTTGCCGGTAGAATACGGGCCCGCGCGAATCCAGCTTGACGAGCAGGGCAACCAGCAGCCACAGCGGCGAGAAGATCGCGATCGCCAACGAGGCTATTATCAGATCCGAGCCCCGTTTCGTTACCCGCGCGGCGCTCGATAGCGGCGAGCGAAACAGCGTGACCATCGGCAGCGATCCGACTTGATCGATCTCTGTCTTGCTTGGCAGGCAATTCAAAAGCGTCGGGGCGATGCGAAATTCGACGCCGCGCCGGCGGCCGGTTTGAATCATCACGTCAAAGAGAGCCTCGCCCGGCACGTTCGGATCAGAGATGATTACTTCATTTGCACCTGATTCGCGAATCGCTTGCGGCAGGCTTTTGAGATCGGCGATTACGGGCACCGCTTCAAAGCTCGAGGGCGCTGCCGTATCGATGCTTCCGTTCTCAACAATGCCAATGACGCGATAACCAAGTTCCGGAC
>DATGVD010000093.1:0-4580 GCA_035300785.1 Pyrinomonadaceae bacterium
AGTTTGCGTCTGCCATCCGTGAAAGTCCGTACCGTCGTATTGAAGGAGGAGTCTGAAGTTCATAAATCAGAAGGCAGAAGGCAGTAGGCAAAAAGCAGAAAGCATCCAGTACGAGGAGGCAGCAAGTTCATTCCTGCTGCCTTTTGCTTCCTGCCTACTGCCATCTGCCTACTGCTGTTCCGCTTCCCGGCTTAATCGCCGATTCGCCACGCTTGCATGCCTCGCAATTCGTGGGGTCGACGGCAGCAACCTCAAGCGTCGCCAGCGAAACACGCGGCACGCCGACATCAGCTTTGCCGCCCGAGCGATCGATGATCGACGCGGCCGCAACCACGTCGGCACCGGCGTCGAGCAAGGCCGCGATCGTTTCGCGCGTCGAGTCTCCGGTGGTAATGACATCTTCGACGACTAGCACGCGCTCGCCTTTGCTGACGCCAAAACCGCGGCGCAGAGTCATACGGGCCTGCTCGCGTTCAGTCCAAATGAATCGCACGCCAAGTTGCCGCGCCACTTCGTAGCCAATCACTATGCCGCCGATGGCCGGCGACGCCACGGTTTCGATCCGTTGACCGCGAAATTGTTCAGCGATCGCCGCGCCAAACTCCGCCGACACCGCCGTCGATTGCAGCGCAATCGCGCATTGCAGGTAAACCTGGCTGTGAAGACCGCTGGACAAAATGAAGTGGCCCTCGAGCAGCGCGCCAGCGCTCTTGAACTTTTCGATTACTTCGTCAGCTTTCATCTCTTACATTGCAGCGGTGTTTAGAGTACCAACTTTAGTTGGGTTCTTTCTCAGAAACAAAAGCCCGACTAAAGTCGGTACTCTAAACGCCCGTCGCCGAAACTAGCCGTTTCAAAAACTTCCCTTAACGTCTACAATGCTCTTCGATGGAAATCCCGCGCAATCTCATCTCTGACTCAACCTTGGTTCAGGACACTTTTGATCTCTTGACCGCAAACGACGGGCGCGCAGCTTTCACCGAAATCGCCGATATGGTGTTTCGCCTTTCGCATGCCGGCGAAGAGCTGGCGGCTTTAATGGTCGGCGATCTAATCCGCAACGATCCGCGTTTCAGAGTTGAGGCCGGGCACCTGGCAATTGTTGCCGACGACACGGAACTTCGCCCGCTACATGAAATCGATTTCGTCGTGCTCGACGTCGAAGCGATCGTCGCGAGCACGAAAACGGCGCGAATCATCGAACTTGGCGCCTATCGTGTTCGCGGCGGCCAGATCATGGACGACTTTCAGACGCTGATCAATCCAGAGGCGCGCCTGCCACGATTTATTGCCACCATGACCGGAATCTCCAATGAAATGCTCGCGGCGGCGCCAAAGTTTGGTGACATCGTTAACGCGTGGCTGGACTTTGCCGGCGAAGCCGCGCTCGTGGCCCACAACTCAAGTTTCGATCTGCCGCTGCTGAATCGAGAAATCGCGCGCGTCTTTCCCGGTTACCGGATGCGCAACCACGAGCTTTGCACGGTTGATCTAGCCCGCCGCCTCGTCTCGAATTCGGACGGTCACAACCTTGATGCGCTCGCCGATCACTTTGGATTTGAAAACCCGGAGCGCCATCGCGCCGCCGGCGACGCTCTGACAACTGCGCGCATCCTGCTGCGCCTGCTCGATCAGCTTGAAGCAAGCGGTGTGCGGACGCTGGCCGAAGCACGCACGTTTCGAGCCGATGCCGGAGCGCCGGGCGCAGAATTCGATCTCCAGCTAAGCCTCAACGTCTGAAACCGGCTCGATCTCAACTGTCGATCGCAACAGTCGCTTTCCCACAAACGCCAGGATTACCAGCACCGCGAGGGCGATGCCGATGGCCGGATAGTATCGCGCCAGCCATTCCCTTGCGTGTTCACCGTAATGCACGGCGAGATAAGCCAGGAACAAATAGCGAAACGCGCGGCCGGCCGCAATCGCAATCGTGAAGCGCAGCAGGGGCAGCCGAAACACGCCGGCGGAAACGACGAAGAGCTTGAAGGGGAAGGGCGGCGGCAGCAGCGAGGCGACCAGCACCGACAGCACGTCATAGCGATCGATCAAATCCTTGACGCGTTTTTGCTTCGATTCTGAGAAGCGCGCCAGGGCACGCTTTCCCGCACGCCGCGAAATGCGATAGAGACCTACGCAACCGGCTGTCGATCCGATCGTGGCTGCGGCAACGTAAATAAGCATCCACGCCGGCCGCGAAGCCGAAAGCACCAGCAGCACTGCGTCAACGCCGCCGGGTATCGGCACCAGCACTGAATCGAGAAATGCGATCGCCAGCAACCCAAAGGGTCCGAATGAAAGCAGGAAAACAGAAAACCTCGCGAGCCCTCCGCTTATGCTATGAATAAGTGAATTCAAGTTGTTTCCTTAGCGAGTCTCCTTACCCACTTTTACGGCTGCTCTGCCTTTGCCTGATAGAAGATAGGTAGCGAGCGCGATCAGACAAATGCCGGTAACGACGCTAATGATAATTATGCCGTTGTCCTTCAGAAAGCGCACCACGCGTTCGCCGTAAAAAACTGCCAGCGTGCCCTCTACGTAATAACGTAACGAACGCGCCAGCAAAATGGTTACCAGAAACCGCCGCCGCGGAAATTGCAACGCTCCGGCGGTGGCCACAAAAATCTTGAAAGGCATCGGCGGCGGCAACAGTGCCGGCACCGCCAGCGCCAGGATTCCAAAGCGAGCGTACGCTCGCTCGACTCGTTGAACGTGATCGATGCGAAAGCGCCGGTGCAGCACCGCTTGTCCGCCGCGACGCAAAATCGTGTAGAGCAGGAGACATCCTAGCAGCGAGCCAGTTGCCGCAAACAGCGGAAAAAAGAAAACCGTCCGCGGATGCGCGAAACAGCGAGCGACGACGAGATAGTCGTTCACTTCGGGCAGGGACAACAGCGACGAGTCGAGCGCGCCAATCACGATCATCGCCGGCCCAGCCACATACAGTGGCACATGAACGATGAAATAGCCTAAACGCCGGCCGAGTACATGCAACCAATCAAACATGATTCATGTCGCAGGTAACAGGTGATAGGTTACAAACACACACCACGAGATTCTAACTTGTCACTTACCACCTGTCACTGGTTCACTGATTTACTTGACCGGCTTGAAGATGGACGGAGAGTCGTAGGTGACGCCTACGGTGATTCCTGAGTGCGGGCTGAAGTTAGTTAATCCTTTGATGCCGGCGAAATCAAAACGCAATCCCGACGCGCGCACTTGCATCCCGATGCGCGCTTCGCCTTGCGACTCAGTTCCCAGAGGCCCGCTACCCGGTCGTGTGTTCGTGCGCCCGTTCACTTCTCCCGCGAGGCTGAATTGCTTGTTGAGTCGCACGATCCCGGCCAGGCCGTAAGTCAATACGTCGTTCTGAGTAAAGAAGGCCGTCGGCGCCGTAAGGATTCCAATTCCCAGATTGCCAAAGGTATTGACGCGCGCGTCCTGGCCAAACTTTTTGCCAAACAGCACCTGGCCGTAGGCGTTCGTTTGGTTCAAGCCAATTCCGCGCGCCTGGTTCGAATTGGGCAACTGCACGCCAAAACGAAATCCCACCGAAGGTAAGTGCGCTGTTTCGTTGCGCAGTTTGATCTTGGTCCAGAGCATAAAGTCGCCAATGTCGTTGGTCGAGTTCGCATTGGCGGCGAGACTCAAAGGGATCGCGCTCGCGCCGCGAGTGTTGATGCTCAAAACGTTTTGCGCCACTCCTTCAATCTGGACTTCGACGTTTGGGGCCAGGCCAATGCTGATGCCGATTACGCCCGCACGCGTCAAATCGCCGGTCAGGCCGGAAACTGGGAACCGTGCCTTCTGCACAAAATCAACTCCCGCTGAGATGCGTAGCGAGCCCGGCGGAATGATGTCCACATCTTCAGTGATTAGCGGACGCTGCTGCGCGCTCGCGACCATCGCACAACTCAATCCGATGAAAATGGCGCACGCGGCTGACCTGATTCGGTTGGGCATGACAGTTAACGACTTCTTGCGGATTGTAATGCCAGCCAGAGCAAAGCGTCAACGCGAATTGTCGACCCCCACGAATGTGTTAACATTTGCCGACCGTTGTAATCCGGAATCTCCGAAACGAAGGCGAAACTATGACCAGCGTGCTTAAGAAACTGCTCGTGCTAACTCTGGCCGCAAGCATTTTTTTAGCGGCCATCAACTCTCCCAGTTCTCGCACGGTCGCGCAGCAATCCACTAAGAGTCTCAGCTTGTCGGGTCTGCGCGGCCGCGTCACCGTCCGGCGCGATGAACGCGGCATCCCCTATATCGAAGCGACCAACGACGATGACCTGCATTTCGCGCAAGGTTATGTGACGGCCAGCGATCGTTTGTGGCAGATGGATCTCTTGCGCCGGACGGCTCGAGGTGAGTTGGCAGAGATCCTGGGTGCTGGCCCGAACAACGTGGTTCTTGAACAGGACAAGCAACATCGCACCCTCGGGTTTGCGCGGGAAGCAGAGGCCGAAGTCGCGCAGGCTGCGCCGCGATCACGGGTGCTGCTTGAAGCTTATGCAGCCGGAGTCAATGCCTATATCAACTCGCTCGACGCGAAGTCTTTGCCGCCGGAGTTTCAGATC
>DATGVD010000094.1:0-4339 GCA_035300785.1 Pyrinomonadaceae bacterium
GGAAGCTCGCCTGCGCGCGCAGGTCGAGGCGAAGCAATAGAACTCGCCGTGTCAGAAGCCCGACCGTCAGGGAGGGCTGCTCTCGCCACGATGCCCTCCCTGACGGTCGGGCTTCTGACACGGTACTTGGAAACAAAAATCCAAAGGAGCAAATGACATGCAAAAGATCACCCCGTTCTTGTGGTACGACGACCAAGCCGAAGAGGCAGCGAGTTTTTATGCCGTAGTTTTCAAGAACTCAAAGGTTGGCAAAGTAACCCGCTATGAAGAAGAAAGCGCCAAGGCGACCGGCCGGCCGGCGGGTTCGGCCATGACCGTGGAATTCGAAATCGAAGGGCAGAAATTCGTGGCCCTCAACGGCGGGCCGCACTTCAAGTTTACTGAGGCGGTATCGTTCGTGGTGAACTGCGAGACGCAGGAAGAAGTGGATTATTTTTGGGACAAGCTAACTGCTGACGGCGGTTCCGAAAGCCAGTGCGGCTGGCTAAAGGACAAGTATGGTTTGTCATGGCAGATCGTCCCGACCATTTTGCCCGAGCTGCTGCAGGACAAAGACGCGGAGAAATCACACCGGGTCATGATGGCAATGATGCAAATGAAGAAGATTGATATACCGGCCCTGAAGCGCGCGTACGAGCAGGAAGCGTAAGCGCCGAATCAAAGCGTGGCGCTTCGATGACAGGAGCAGCAACATGAAAAAGACTGGTCTGAAGAGCGCTCCAGCGAGAGACGTGGACGAGTATCTTGCCGGCGTGCCGAAAGAAGCGCGCGCCGTGCTTAAGAAACTGCGGCAGACGATCAAGGCTGCTGCGCCCATGGCTTCGGAAGTAATCAGCTATCAGATGCCCATGTACAAACACCACGGGATGGTGATTGGGTTTGCAGCGTTCAAGGATCACTGCAGCATCTTCCCCGGATCGGCCGTCATGGACGCGCACAAAGAGGAACTCAAACGCTACAGCACGTCGAAAGGCACTATCCGCTTTCCAGTCAACCACCCGCTGCCCGCCACGCTGGTAAAGAAGCTCGTCCAGACGCGGATCAAAGAGAACGAGGCGCGCGCAGCCAAGCGAAGGGAGCGATCATGAACATTGTCTTGTGGATCATTCAGGTGTTACTCGCTCTGCTCTTTTTGTTCGCCGGCGGAACCAAGTTAGTGCTGCCGATTGACGTGATGAAATCAATGGGCTCACCCAACCAGGTACAACTCCCGGGGCTGCTGATCCGCTTCATCGGCGTCTGCGAAGTGCTCGGCGGGCTGGGCCTGATTCTGCCAGGGCTGCTGCGGATTCGGCGTGGTCTGACACCGCTGGCTGCCGCTGGTTTGGTGATCATTATGATCGGCGCTGTCGTGCTGACCTTCATTGGCGACGGCGTCGGGCCAGCGCTGTTCCCGCTGTTGGTGGCGTTGCTGTTGGCGTTTGTAGCCTACGGCCGCCGGGGTTGGTGCAGCAGCACCTGGAACACGCGCTTATGAACCAGGAGGTGCGAGGAGAAAAAGCATGCAGAAGCTAATCGTCTTCAATCACGTGTCGCTGGACGGTTACTTTGTAGACGCGAATGGCGACATGAGTTGGGCCAAAGCAGATCACCAGGACCCGGAGTGGAATTCATTTGTCGCGGAAAACACCAGCGGCGGAGGTACGCTCGTGTTCGGCAGGATTACCCATGAACTCATGGCAAGCTTCTGGCCCACACCGTTGGCGATCGAGAGTATGCCTGATGTGGCCCAGCGGATGAACAATCTGCCGAAAGTTGTGTTTTCGAGGACGCTCGATCAGGCGTCGTGGAACAATACGAGGCTATTGAAGGGCGACCTGACGACTGAAGTTCGCCAGTTGAAGCAAGAGCCGGGAGAGGGCCTGGTGATTTTGGGAAGCGGCAGCATTGTCGCGCAATTGGCTCCAGAGGGTTTGATCGATGCATACCAGATGGTCGTGAACCCCATTGTCCTGGGCCAGGGCAGGACGATGTTCGAAGACGTCAAAGAGAAGCTGGCGTTGAGGCTGACAAAGACGCGGGCCTTCGGCAATGGGAATGTCTTGCTGTGCTACGAACCGAAAAAGTAAGGGAGAACAAAAATGCAATTGAATCCATATCTGAATTTCAACGGCCAATGCGAGGCCGCATTCAAATTCTATGAAAAGGTGCTGGGCGGCAAGATCACCGGCTCGATGACCTGGGGCGAAATGCCGGGCGCAGATCAGTTTCCGGCTGAGACGCACAAACTGATCATGCACTCGAGGCTCGCCGTCGGCGACGAAGTGCTGATGGGCGCCGATGCTCCTCCCGGCCGTTACGAACAACCAAAAGGCATTAATGTGTCGATTCATGTGAAAGATGCTGCCGAAGCCGAGCGCATCTTCAAGGCGCTCTCGGAAAACGGAAGAGTGACGATGCCGTTTGAGAAGACCTTCTGGTCACCCGGATTTGGCATGTGCGTCGATCAGTTCGGCATTCCATGGATGGTTAATACCGAGGGAGCGCAGTAAGCTGGTTTAGGATCGATTGCATCTCCATCTCCCTTTGGGAGAGGGCTGGGGTGAGGGACTAAGGCGCGGTACTAAAACCCTCTCCCTAACCCTCTCCCAAAGGGAGAGGGAAACGAGCAAGCAATCCTGGTTGGCTCCCTATTTCGTCCACTCAGAAGCAATCTGCGATTCGACTCTCACCGGCACAGTCGTCAGATATTCTTCGCCCGCGGCGCACATCGCGCGCTCGACTTTCTGTGCGACGTCTTTGGATTCGCCCTCGTCAACTTCGACCACGATCTCGTCGTGAATAATGTTTACGATCTTTGCCGAAGTGGTCCGCAGCTCTTCATTCAAGAGTCGCAGGGCGCGTTTGAGGATGTCGGCGCTGGTGCCCTGGATCGGCGCGTTCTTGCCGTTGCGCTGGGTCATCGAAACCTGTTGCCGATCGGACGCATCGAAGTTGAACTTTACTAACCGCCCCGAACCTGTGCGCGCCTGCTTCTCGCTGACGGCGCGGTTCGCAGACTCGCGCAGATAGGTATCCAGCCCGCGATAGGTCGCGAAGTATCGCCGCAAAACATTCTCGGCTTCAGTCACGCTCAGTCCCGTCATCATCGAAAAGCGCTGCGCGCCAATGCCGTAAACGACGCCGAAATTCAGGCGCTTCGCAAAATCGCGTTGCTCTTTGGTTACCTGATCCTGCGCGACGTTGAAGACTTGCGCGGCGGTGACGCGATGCAAGTCGGCGCCCGAATTGAACGCATCGATGAAACCCTGATCGCCGGAAAACTCGGCGAGGATGCGCAACTCGATTTGTGAATAGTCAGCGATGACCAGCCGGCGTCCTTCCGGGTAACCCATGAAGCAGCGCCGATACTCGGCCGCATGCGGCACCTGTTGAATGTTCGGATTCGTGCACGCGAAGCGCCCGGTAGGCGCCCCGATTTGGCGGAAGTCGGCGTGCAACCGGCCAGTCTTGGGACTGATGAACTCGAGCATGTTTTGGCCATAGCTGGTCAGCGCCTTTTGCATCGTGCGGTATTCGAGCAGCTTCGCGACTACCGGATACTGCGCGGCGAGCGGTTGCAGCTTCCAGTTGCGAGTCGAATCAGGGAGCGGAATGCCGAGCCGATTCAGCGCGTCGGTCACTTGCAGTTGCGAATCGAGATTGATATTCGCCCGCGACGGCCCGAAGAGTGAAGCTTGCGCCACGCCTTCGCCCAGCATCTCCTGCAGTTCATTGGCCAGCTCGGCGCGCGTCGTCTCAACGATTGCGAGTTGTTCCAACCAGCGCCGCTTGTCCATGTAAAAGCCGGTCAGTTCCAGATCGACCACCGGCATCACGCATTCAAACTCAAGCTGCGCGCACCGGATCAGATCGAGCGATCTAATCTTCTCGATCAGTTTGTCGCGCAGCGGAATCAGCACGGCCGCATCGCGCGCGGCGTACTGCAACTGCGCTTCCGAAAGTTCGAATTCCCAGTTGCTCAACCGCTCGGTCTTATCGACTTCTTCGTTGAGATAGCGCGCGGCAATCGCATTCAGCCCGTGACGTTCTTCGATGTCGCCGGCGGAGACGATCTGGCTGGCGAGCAGGGTATCGAACAGTCCGCCGAGATCCACCCCGAAATTATGTTTGATGAACTTGGCATCGAACTTGGCGTTGTGCGCGATCTTGATCGGCCGCGGCGCGGCGAGCAATTGACGCAAAGGCTCGAGCGCTTCGCTTTTCGAAAAGTCGCCATCGGGAAACGCGTTGAGGTCGACAATGTAAACGTTGTCCGCAGATGCCAGCTGAACCAGACGCAAGCGGCCCAGGTAAGGATCAAGCTCGGTGGTTTAAGTATCGAGCCCGATGGCTTGCT
>DATGVD010000095.1:0-2179 GCA_035300785.1 Pyrinomonadaceae bacterium
GACATCGAAAACCTCCCGAAGCAATTCCTGAGGATTGAGATTCTAGACTGAACCCTCCTCAATCTGCTAACAGCTCAAATTCACAATTCGCAATTCAAACTCCGCAATCGCTCAGACCCACAAGACCGTGGCTTCGCGCAATTTGCGCAACGCAACCGCCGGGTCCGGCGCGCCGAAGATTGCCGAGCCGGAAACGATTATCTCTGCCCCGGCGCTCGCCACTTCGGCGATATTCTCGGCGTCGATGCCGCCGTCGATCTCGATTCGCGCTTTCAAGCCGCGCTCGTCGATCATCTTTCGCAGGCGACGAACTTTGTCGAGCGATTCCGGGATAAACGCCTGACCACCAAAACCCGGATTGACGGACATCAACAAAACATAATCGGCAAACTTTAGAGCTTCGTCCAAAGCCGACAGCGGCGTCGCCGGATTGATGGCAACTCCCGCTTGCGCGCCCGCGGCCCGGATTGCCGAAAGCGTGCGGTGCGCGTGCGGGTCGGCTTCGATGTGAATAGAAACCATTTGCGCCCCGGCTTTGACGAATTGTTCGGCGTAACGCCCTGGCTCGACAATCATCAGATGCGCGTCAATGGGCAGTTGGGTTGCACGCGAAATTGCTTTGACCACCGGCAAACCGACAGTAATATTCGGCACGAACCGGCCGTCCATCACGTCCACGTGCAGCAGGGACGCGCCCGCGCCCTCCACGATTTCAATCTGCTGACCGAGCCTTGTGAAGTCCGCCGAAAGAATTGACGGCGCGATTTCGATCATAGACGTGTGATGAGGTTGCATTTGTTCGTCTTCGGATCGCCATCAAACTACGGCGTCGGCGCGACCGCAGGCGGCCGGCGATTTGTATTCAAGTTCGTTCGATTTGCGTTCAGGTTGCGCGCCGGAGTTTCACCTGGATTCGCATTCGTATTCGTCGCGGTCGCGCGGTTTGCGTTAGCGTTTCGGTTTTGATTAGCGGCGCGATTCGCGTTGCGATTGCCGTTCGCGTTGGAATTGGCGTTGCTGTTTGCATTAGCCGGCTTTTTTTTCGGCTTGTTATCGTTTGAGTTCGTGGATGAGTTAGACGCGTTAGTGTTTTCGGGTTTCTTCCCGGTCGCCGTGTTCGTGTTCGACGGCGTGATCGTGGAAGTCTCGCCTTCTTTCGTGGGACGGCTGATGTCCACGGCCACGGTCTGTCCGACTTTGACCTCCTGGCCGGCCCCGGGAATCTGAATCAGCACCGTGTTTGGCTGCGCGTCGCTGGCGGGCCGAGTTGCGCGCACGCGGAAATTCAAACGCGCCGCGCTGATTTCATTCTCAGCCGTTATCCGGTCCTTGCCTACGATGTTGGGCACCGTCGTCTTCGAGCTGGACAAGGAAAGGACAACTGCGCCCACCAGTCCGATCGAAAACGCCACGGCGATCCCGATGACGATCAGAATTCGTTTTAGCGTCAACAGCGCTCGGTTTACAAAAGGCACGATAGTTTTGGTTTCTTTCCCCTGGCGCTGCGTCGGATAAGAGCGCAAATCAACGGCGAAGTCTAGCATGGCCAGAATCTCGAGCGGTAGCGAGCGGTGATCTTCGAAAGGAAAGGTTGACAAGAATCTTTGAATCACTTAGCCTTCGTTCATTCTTCAGTCCGGTTTCCGTAGGTACTCACAAAGGATAAATCATGCTGCAACAATTCTTGCGCGGCCCAGGCCTTATTGGATTGTTTCTCTTCTTCGGTAGTCAGCCGATTTGCGCGCAGTCGAAGACGCCGAAGTTTGAAGTCGGAGCACAGTTCTCGCTGATTTGTTTCAGCGACTTGGACATCACCGAGCCGGGCTTTGGCGGCAGGTTCACTTACAACATCAATGACCATCTGGCCGTCGGCGTCAAGGCAGGAGGTCGCACTAGACGGATTGGAGTCTTTGGCAAAGTCAGACCTGGCTTCGTTCACTTCGGTAACTTCGAGAAGCCAGAAGCATTCGGAGTCGTTTGCACTGGCTTCTGCGCATTACCCACTCCGCCTTTTAACTTTAGCGAAACGGACATTGCCGTCGATCTTGGCGGCGTGATCGAACTGTATCCATCACGACGTACGATCGTTCGTTTCGATGTCGGAGACACAATAGTCCATTCTGGTTCTGGAAAAACCGTAGTGCTTCCTGGCATTACGCAATTTCCAGGTGGGTTCACT
>DATGVD010000096.1:0-11550 GCA_035300785.1 Pyrinomonadaceae bacterium
CGCGCTCGTCAACATGGCAGAGGTCGTCAAGGTGCCGCTCAACGCGCGCTTCAGTCACGACGTGCCGAAGATGCTGGCTGCAGCGAGCGAAGGATTGATCTATATCTGCAATCCCAACAACCCCACGGCGAGCATCACTCCAAAGAACGAGATGCGCGAGTTGCTCGGGAAAGCGCCACGCGAAACGATCGTTCTGGTTGACGAGGCTTACCATCATTACGCCGACAGCTCTGACTATGAAAGCGTGATCCCGCTGATCAAGGATCATTCCAACCTGATCGTTGCGCGCACCTTCTCGAAGATTTTCGGCATGGCGGGACTGCGGTTGGGTTACTGCGTGGCGCAGCCGGAAACGATTCAGCGCCTCCGGCCGCATCAAACATGGGACAGCGTGAATATCATGGCGATGGTGGCCGCGATCGCAAGCCTCAATGACCCGGACCAGGTCACCAGCGGCCGGCGATTGAACACCGAAACGAAGAGGTTTGCGCTGGGTGAATTGGAGGCTATGGGGTTCAAGAGTATTCCCTCGGAGGCAAACTTCATAATGATCGATCTGAGACGACCGGTCCGCCCCTGGCTTGATGGTTTGCGGCAGCGCAGCGTCCAGGTTGGCCGGGTATTTCCCGCTCTGCCAAATCACATGCGAGTGACTATTGGAAAAAAGCCAGAAATGGAAGCATTTCTTACGGCGTTTCGGCAGGTTGCAGTGACAGTCTAGACTCCACACCCTCCGGAACAATCGAGCATGATCTCATCTCAAATTGCGCGCCGCGCAGTGTGGCGGCCCCTGTGGCAGTTGCCTGGAAGAGCCGACCTCGTCGTCTCGCTCGCGAAGCGCGAACTCGCGGCGCGTTACAAAGGATCCGTGCTGGGCATTCTTTGGGCCCTGTTGACGCCGATCGTGATGATTGCAATCTTCACGATCATCTTCGCGGGGATCTTCAAAGCGAAGTTCGGGGTCAGCAATTCGAGTTGGGACTATGCGCTGTATCTGTTTTGCGGGCTGCTGCCCTGGAACGCGTTCCAGGAATCCGTGCAGCTTTCAGCTACCACAATCGTGGGTCACGCGAACCTGGTAAAGCGCGTTGTGTTTCCGCTTGAAACTCTCCCGGTCTCGCAGTCCCTGGCAGCGATCGCGAATCAGATGTTCGGCACGTTGGCGCTGCTGGCGGCAGTGTTGATCCTGCGACGCGAATTGCACCCAACGATATTGCTGTTGCCGGTACTGTTAATTCCGCAGTTCATCGCGACGTTGGGGGCGGCGTGGCTCCTGGCCGCGCTCGGGGTATTTGTCCGTGACATCGTGCAGGGAATATCCCTGGTGTTGATGGCCTGGTTGTACCTGACGCCGATCATCTATCCCGAATCGATGGTTCCTCCCCGCTACCAGTCCCTGGTTAACCTGAATCCTTTCACGCCGCTGGTCCGCAGTTATCGCCGGATCATTCTGGAAGGGGCACTTCCGGATTGGCGCGGCCTGGCCTACTTCTCAACCTTTGCCGCTGTGGCCTTTCTGATTGGCTATTGGTGGTTCGCCAAATCCCGCAAGAACTTCGCCGATGTCATCTAGTTAGGCCAAATTTGAGCAGTTTTTGCCGCGGTTTCACCTTGAAAAACTTCGTTGACACTCGGTGGTGTGCGTGGTAGCGTAGAAGGGCCGCTTCGCTCTTAAGCGGAAAATTTTGAAGCTCGGGTCTCCTTCCGCGGCAGCACTCGCACGACCCACAGTTCCGGCCCCGAACCGTTCCAGTCATTTAGAGTTCATAACATGATATTCGACAAGGTAAAGACTCTGCGCGCGGCTGAGAAGTATCTTGAACTTGGAAAGATTCCGGCAGCGATAAAAGAATATACCCTGATCGTCGCCAACGAGCCGGACGATTTCGCCACGGTTAACACGCTGGGCGATCTTCATGCGCGGGTTGGTAATCGGCCCGGGGCGATCTCCTGCTTTCGTCGCCTCGCGGAGCATTACCGCGAACAGGATTTTGGACTGAAAGCAATCGCTGTTTTCAAGAAGATCGATCGTCTCCAGCCTGGCGATACAGAAATAGCCACCAGACTCGCGGACCTTTACGCCAAGCAGGATCTCGTCGTAGAAGCGCGGGCTCATTATCTCGCCGTTGCCGATGCACATAACCGCTCTGGTGCCAGGCAAGAGGCGTTGGGAATACTGCGCAAGATCGCCGATCTTGATCCACAAAACACAGACATCCGAGTCAAGCTCGCCGAAGGGTACCTGAAGGAAGGGTTGCGGCCCGAGGCGGCGACCTGCTTTACGGAAGCCGGACAGCGAATGCTAACGCGTAACGCGTTCGATGTCGCTCTCGAAATGTTTGGTAAGTCGTTGGAGATCCTTCCGTCTGACCTGGCATCGCTGAAGGGCATTCTGGCAGCGCACGGTGCGCGCGGAACCGCCGACGAAGCAGCAGAAGCGATCGAGCGCGTGCTGGCCAATGATCCCGACAACCTCGAGCTGCTGTCGATGCTGGCGAGCGCTTATATCACCGCGGAGGACGCTCCGCTGGCCGAGCGCGCGGTCGAGTCTCTGGTTACCAGAGAATCATCCGCGTATCTTCGGTACCTCGATGTTGCCCGGCTTTATCTTCGAGCGGACAAGGTCGAGGATGCCGTGCGCATCGCTGCTGGGATCACAGAACAGATTCTGGCGGAACGCGAAGCAGAACAGTTACTCGCGCTCGTCGACGAGTTGCTCGCCTGCGACGCAGATAATGTTCAGGCTTTGCGCTTGCTTGTGCGCGCGCACTGGTGGCAGCGCGACATGGACAAACTAAGGGCCTCGCTGGAAAGATTGGCAGAGGCTGCTCAGGCAGCGGGCCTCGAGTCGGACGAGCGCTATGCCCTTACGCAACTGACCCGGCTGGTTCCCGAGCAGGTACACCACGCCGAACGGCTCGAGCAACTCGGCGGCGCGGAGGAAGCGGCCGCAGACGAGGTGTTGCCGGAATTTGACGGCAGTGACTCGCCTTCAGAGGTGCCTGCTTCGACAACCGATCAATTCGTATTTGGATCTGAGACGGTTTCCGCATCACCAGGTGAGGTAGAATTCGAATTCAATTCTGTCGCCAACATGAATGAAGCATGGACGGAGCCATCGTCCGAAGCTTCAAGTGCCGAGGGGTTTACTTTCGAGAGCATCGTTGCCGAAGAGCTGCCCTCAATGTCCCAGCAACCAGTCGTCGAGGACAATCCCGAGTTGCGGAACGCCGCCCTGCGTGCACGCGAACTGGAAAGCGTAGATTTCTACATCGCGCAAGGCTACCTGGACATCGCGGCCGACACACTTGACTTGCTCGAACGTCAGTTTGGGTCGCAGCCGGACATTGATATTCGCCGCCATCGTCTTCAGCACGCGTCCGATGCGCCGATTGAGCAGCCAGTTCAGGTACCGAAGGTCGATTATGAAGTGGATCGGATGCCGTCGAATGGATCGAATGGTTCACCGCAACCGTCGCCAGAAGCCGCCGCTCCGCTCAGTAAAATCAACATCGCGCCGGCTCCCGCCTATCAAATTGATCCGGGCCTCGCCGAAGTTTTTGAGGAGTATCGCGTCTCGGCCGAAGCTGGAGCCGCAACCGCAAGTAACGGCGACTACGAAACTCATTACAACCTCGGCCTGGCTTACCAGGAAATGGACCTGTTCGAAGAGGCGCTGGAAGAATTTCAGGTGGCGGTGTCGATGGTTGCGCCGGGCGATGGAACGCCGCGTTTCCTGCAGTGCTGCAATCTTCTGGGTCATTGTTTCATGCGGAATGGAGTCCCGCAGTTGGCGCTGAAGTGGTTCAGCGACGGACTGAATGCGAAGGGCGCGTCAGAGGACGAGCGCCAGGCTCTGCGCTATGAACTGGCTGCTGCCTATGAACACGTTGGGGAGTTGAATCGCGCCATCGCTCTCTTTACTGAAGTGTACGGAAAGAATGTTTCATACCGGGGAGTCAGCGAGCGTCTGCGGGCCTTGCAACAGCGCGTTAGAGAATCGAAGAACGGCAAGCACGCGCCGGGACACAAGGTATCCAAAAGCGGGAAGCGTCGTTCGAAGTAGACTAGCCGGTGTCTAGGCATCCTCGCTCTCATCGCGTAAAATACTGAGTCGAGCTTAGAGTTCAACCTTTTGAGTGGCAATTGCGCCTCTAAAGCAAAAGGCTTGAACCCTGAACAATTCAACCTGGTATCGGGCGAGGAGTAGATCGAATGTCTTCGCGGCTCTCGGTAATTTTCTATATCATTCTCTGTCTTGAACTCGGCGCGGCGCTGGTCGTCTTGCCGTGGATCCCGTATGGATGGTTGGGTCTGAGCCTGAGCGATTGGGGTAATAACTATTTTCTGGTAATGGCGGCGCGCAAGACCGGCCTTTACGGGTTGCAGGGTCTGGTGGCGTCGGGCTGGGTGCGCGGCGCGGTTTCCGGCCTGGGCGTTTTGAATCTGGCAATGGGTTTCTGGGAGTTGTTTCATTTTCGCCAGACCGTACGAGCGCTGGACGCGGGGCTGCCTTCTGTGGAAAGCTCGCCTCGAAAGCCGTCCGAAACTGTCGCAACCAATGCCGCTGCTGCTGCCAAAACCGATCCTCTATCTGATTACCCGCGGCGCAACCGCTGAAGCAACTACGTCAGCAAGCACAGAGTTCCGAGACCTCCTGGACCAGGTTTCAGCCGCAGTCGCAGCGGGTGTTCCACTGATCCAACTAAGAGAAAAGAAACTGACGGCGCGCGTCTTGTTTGAGCTTACCGTGCGCATGGCGGAGATTACGCGTCGCACTTCCACGCGTCTGCTGGTAAACGATCGCGCAGACATCGCTGCGAGCGCCGGCGCCGACGGCGTGCATCTGACGACGCGCTCGCTTGAGCCTAAGATCGTGCGCCGGACTTTCGGTGATGAGTTTCTGATTGGCGCTTCGACTCATTCGCTCGCCGAAGCAACGAGCGCCCGCGACGGCGGCGCCGATTTCGTTGTCCTGGGACCGATATTCCCGACGCCGTCGAAAGACGAGTACGGACCGCCGCTGGGTGTGCACTGCCTGGCCGACGTGGCCTCCGGGCTGGCGCCTTTTCCAGTGCTGGCCCTCGGCGGGATTTCGATCGAGAATGCGCGGGAGTGTCTGCGCGCCGGCGCGAGCGGCATTGCCGGTATTAGTCTCTTCCAGGCGCCGGGGAATTTGAATAGGACGTGCGCAGAGATTGGAAAGCTCTCGCAAATTCATTCAGGAGTCGCAAAGTGAAAAACGAATTTCGAAGCCGCGTGCCGTGGCGCGAAAAAATGGAAAGACCTCAGGAGCCGAAGCTGGTTCAAGTTCCGCCTAAGATGGCACGGTTCGGGAAAGGCATGATGCTGATTCCCACGCCGAAGCTGGTGGACGCGGTTGTCCGGCAGGTCCCTCGCGGCCGGCTCGTCACCGTGGGCGAAATTCGCCGGAAGCTGGCCGCCGATTTCTCGGCCGATGTAGCTTGCCCGCTGACCACGGGCATCTTCATTCGCATCGTTGCGGAAGCTGCGGAAGAGGATCGCGCCAGTGGCCGGAAGCGGGTCGCGCCCTACTGGCGGGTCATCAAGGATGATGGCAGTCTCAACCCCAGGTTTCCCGGCGGAGTTGAACAGCAGTCGCGTTATCTTCGCGGTGAAGGTTGGGCGACCGCACGGCGAGGAAAGAAGACCGTGCTCAAAGACTTCGAACGACGCCTGGCCGTCCTGAAATAGATGAGCCGCGAAGAATGGTAAAGAGAGAGTGACCGCGCCCATTATTCTAACCATCGCAGGCTTCGATCCCTCGGGTGGCGCTGGAATCATCGCCGATCTCAGAACTCTCACTGCCTTTGGTTGCACCCCGACGGCGGCGATTACTTCGCTCACGTTTCAAAACCCGCTGGGGATTCAAGGCGCCAGGCATCAGACCGCTGCGACTGTGCGCGCGCAGGTAATCGCGATCATGACCGCATCGCCAATCGCGGCCGTGAAGACGGGCATGCTGCCGACGCCGGAGATAGTCCGCGAAGTTGCGCGGATGTTTCGAGAAATGGAGCTGCCCGCGCCGGTCGTTGATCCAGTGTTACGATCGACTTCTGGCTACGAGTTGATGGAATCGGAAGCGATCGAATTGCTGCTGGCTGAGTTGATGCCGCTGGCGCGAGTGATCACGCCAAACATTCCCGAAGCGGAAGCGCTCACGGGACGGGACATCGAGAGCGAAGACGGAATGCGCGAAGCCGCGAGCAAGTTGCGTGAGCTGGGCGCGCGGGCCGTGCTGATAAAAGGTGGGCACCTCAAGCAGATGTCAGAGGTCAGCAGTCAGAAGGCAGAACGCAGAAAGCAGAAGGCAGAAAAGGCGAGCACGGCGCTTCAAGCCATCGACTTGCTCGATGACGGAGGCCGGGTTACGGTTTTTCGTGGCGAATGGATTGACTCGCCGCCGGTGCGCGGCACGGGCTGCATGCTGTCGGCAGCGATTGCGGCGTGCCTGAGTCTTGGCATGGACCTGCAAACCGCAGTCAGTGCTGCTAAACGATTTGTCGCTGATGCGATCCGCTACGCGCCCAGGTTCGGACCCGAGCCGGTGAGGCTGGAACTCGAGATGATCGGACCGGAGGAATAGATCCTCGCGCCGGCTCCTTTTGATCACTCGATCGTAACTTTTTCCATCTTCACTTCGGATAGCGGTCGATCGCTGCCGTCGGTTTTGCTCGTGGCGATCGCGTTGACCACATCCTGTCCTTCGGTAACTCGTCCAAAGATCGTGTAGCTGGGCGGCAGACCGTAATCCGAGTGCATAATGAAAAACTGCGAGCCGTTGGTGTTCGGGCCGGCGTTGGCCATGGCGACGGTTCCGGCCTTATAACCGAGCTTGTAAACTTCAGACGACGGATTAATCTCGTCGTCGAATCGCCCGCCCCACGCCGACTGTCCGCCGCGGCCAGTGCCGGTCGGATCGCCGCCCTGGATCATGAAGCCTTTGATACATCGATGAAATATCACGCCGTCATAGAAACCTTTTTCGGCGAGCAGGCGAAAATTCTCGGTCGTCTTTGGCGCGTCTTCTTCCAGCAGCTCAAAACGGATCGTGCCCTGGTTGGTTTGAATGACTGCAGTTCGGTTTGCCATCGGAGTGTCTCCCTTAGCGGTTTTGCTTGCAAAGGAAATAGCTTAACCGCAGAGGGCGCAAAGGTCACGCGGAGGACGCAGAATATTCCTTTGCGTTCCCTCTGCGAGATCCTCCGCGCCCTCTGCGGTTGATGCTTTCGCTGACGCAAGATTCCCGCTCCACCTGACGGATTCGTTCCCAAACAGCTATCATTAGCAGCCCGGCCCGCAGCGGGCGTTGCTCAAGTACGTTTGAAAGGAATCACCCAGGAAAAACGATGAATGTCACTCATCTTGAATGCGCCGCATGCGGCCTCAGGCACGAGGCACGACGGTTGCACAACCTCTGCACGCAATGCGGAAAACCGCTGCTGGTTCGTTACGATCTAAAACGCGCCGCGGCGTCTTTGACAAAGGAAAGTTTAGCCGATCGCGAGCCCGATCTGTGGCGCTATCGCGAGGTCTTGCCGGTTGAGCACGACGAGAACATCGTCAACCTCGGCGAAGGATTCACGCCGCTCGTGCATGCGTCACGGCTGGGCGCGCAGCTTGGACTGAGTCAGCTTTACATCAAAGACGAGGGCCAGAATCCGACTCAGAGTTTCAAAGCGCGGGGTATGGCCGCGGCCGTTTCGATGGCCAAAGAATTGGGCGCGACGAAACTCGCGGTGCCATCGGCAGGTAACGCGGCGGGTGCGCTGGCGGCTTACGCGGCCCGCGCGGGGTTGGAAGCTTTCATTTTTATGCCGAACGACACGCCGCGAGCGAACGTGATTGAATGCGAGCAAACCGGCGCGCAGGTGACGTTGATGGAGGGATTGATCACCGATTGCGGCGCCGAAGTCGCGCGCCGGAAAGAAGCCGAAGGCTGGTTTGACGTTTCGACTTTGAAAGAGCCTTACCGGATTGAAGGCAAGAAAACAATGGGCTACGAATTAGCAGAGCAATTCGACTGGGAACTGCCCGACGTGATCATTTATCCGACCGGAGGAGGCACGGGACTAATCGGAATGTGGAAAGCGTTTGACGAGATGCAAGAGATGGGCTGGATTGGATCGAAACGACCACGCATGATCACGGTGCAGGCGTCAGGTTGCGCGCCAATCGTGCGCGCGTTCGAGGAAGGGAAGCGCTTCGCCGATGAATTTCCCAATGCCCAAACGACGGCCTCGGGCCTGCGCGTGCCACGGGCGATTGGAGACTTTCTGATTCTTGACGCGCTGCGGGCCTCGGGCGGAACCGCCATCGCTGTGACTGACAAAGAACTGATTGACGCGACGAAAGTAATTGGCGCGGCCGAAGGAATCTTCTGCGCGCCGGAAGGCGCGGCGTGCTTGCCGGCTTTGAAGAAGTTGCTGGCAGATGATTCCGTGAAACCTGACGAGCGCGTCGTGCTCTTCAATACTGGAAGCGGTGTGAAGTATGTCGAGAGCTTTTCGAACTAACATCTTGAGACGAATCCTGGCGTTCGCGCTGGTGGCGTTGGCGTTCAATTTTGCTTGCACGACGTCGGCGCCCGCGCAATCGAACAAGGACGCCGAGCGCATCCAGAAAGTGGGGCGCGACATAAACAGAATTGGTATCGGAGAGAAGGTTTGGGTCAAAACACTAGACGGAGCGAAACTAAAAGGTCACATCAACGAAATAGGCGCGGATTACGTGGTGGTGGCGGACAACAAGACGGGAGATGTTAGGAGACTCCGGTTCGCTCAGGTGAGACAGGTCAAGACTGTCGCGGAGAAGCCGTTTTCGGACCCGGCCGTGTGGCTTGGAATCACTTTGCTGCCTGTGATCATCGTCGGGGCAATCCTGGCTAAGGGTAAATGACGCGATGAAGACATCTGAGAAAGTCGCAGCGGTAGACGGCGCGCTGGCCGCAATCTTCGTGATCCTATTTTTTGTCCAGAGAACTGAACGTTAAGGTTGCAGGGCGGCTTATGAGATTTATTACCGCAATTCGAGTCCTCTCGTTGATTGTGCTGGCCGCAGTCCCCGTGGTGGCTCAACAAACGAATTCCGCCTGGCTTATCGACAACGATCGCGCCAAATTGGAATCGCTCCGCGCGGCCGGTTTCGAAGCGCTGTTCAATCTTGATTACGAAGCGGCGCGCAAAAACTTCAGAGAGATTGCGGAGTCTTTGCCAAATCACCCGGCGGGCCCGCAGTTTCTGGCCGCGAGTCTGTGGATTGAAACGCTCTATCAATCGCGGCGGCTGCAGTCTTCGCTTTACGACAGCGATTCGTTTTACTCACAGAATGAAGACAAGGCCGATCCGCGCACGGTCGATCAGTTTCGCACCTGGACGCGCCAGGCGCGCCAGCTCGCCGAAGCGCGTCTCAAGCAAAGTCCGCGCGATCCGGAAGCGCTATATTTTCTAGGCGCCACCGAGGGTTTGAAGGCTACCTTCGAAGAAGCGGTCGAGCGCCGTCATTTCGCCGCGCTGAAAGACGGGTCCGACGCGGTCGATCGTCATCGCGAAGTGATCAAGCTCGATCCTGCTTACCACGACGCGGAGATCACGATCGGTCTGTACGACTACACGGTCGGATCTTTGCCGCTGGCATACAAGATCCTCGCCGGCGTCGCCGGCTTCCACGGCTCGAAGAAGCGCGGGCTGGCGGCGATTGAGCGCGTTACTAAGGAAGGCCGGTGGGCGCGCGATGACGCGAAGACGCTGCTGATTGTTTTGTACACGCGCGAAAAGCGTTTTGCCGAAAGCGCCGCGCTCGCTCGCGAACTGGGCGCCAGGTATCCGCGGAATTATCTCTACCGGTTGGAAGCCGCGGACGCCCTGGTTTCGCAAGCTGCGCTCGAGCGCGAAGCGAACCATACAACTGCGACGACCGCCGCCGAGAATGAAGCTTTCGCGACCTTCGAAGCGCTCCTGCGTGACAAAGCGGTGCGCGACACGGCGGTGCGCACCCTCGATCTAATCCATTTCAAATACGGTGAAGCTCTGTCAACCGCCGGCCACCACGAAAAGGCGGCGAAAGAGTTCCTGACTGCCGCCGATACGCCGAACGCGCAGGCCGGACTGGCGACGATGGCGCATCTTTACGCGGCGCGCGCGCTCGATCTCGCGGGCAGGCGTGCCGACGCGTTGACGCAATACCGAGCCGTGCTCGCGCGACCAAACGTTTACGACGCGCATGAGCAAGCACAGGCGGGATTGAAGGAAGCGTTTAAGAAGAAGCTGAGTTAGGGGTCCTGGGGTTGAAGAGCCGTCAGGCGCGGAATGTTTATAGTTCGGGGTAATTAGTTTGATTTTCCATCTCCGTTAGGAGCGGCATGATGATTTCGCTCCTAAGCGAAGGTGCGAGCGAGAAGCCAGAAGTCAAAGGAAGATCATTCAGGAATCCCTTCTTGCGTGTCTAAGAAGACTAGAGTTCTCCAGCTTCACTCAGCAACTGGTTGCGGTCCTCCAAGGTCATAAAGAATCCAAGCTTATCCAGCTTTTCATGATACGGTCGCACCTCGCGAATTGCTTCGGCATCTTTCAACATGTTGAGCAATCTCAGTGTTCTAACTACCGTAATTTGCATTGTAGTGGCGCGCTTGAAACCTCTCTCTTCATCCAGTAAGAGAATAGCTTCCTTAAAGTCGGCCTGCGCAATTGCTGCTGCTTCGCCTTCGTCAAGATCGGCCTTTAAGAAGTCTCTTATCGATTCATCTACTTCGCGGCAATTCACAAAAAAGCCCGTCATCTCACGAATGAGATTACGCAGTCGGCGCCGACCTCCGTGCCGAGTTCTATAAGCCTCGCGTTTCACTTCCGGTGGAATTAGGATTAATTTGAATACCCAAGGCAGAGCCTCGGCAAGCTCCAAGTCAACTAACCGAGACAGTAAAGTATTGTCAATTACGGCAAGAGGCAAACCCCGTCGGGTGGGAGAATGGGCCATTACTTGTTTTCGCCGACTAATTCGCTCAGTGCAATCATTCCTAGGGCGATTCCAGCAATCCATCCGAGAGCGGTGAGGCCCTGCTTCCATTGTTGTTGCTGACGTATGTTGGCGAGTGCGTCCACCAGCGGTTTCTCATGAGCGGCCGGTTCGTAGCGGTTGAAATACACGATCTGAGTGCCAGGTGCAGCTTGGATTTGGACACCTTGTTCAATCAAAGCAATGACCGGTTTATTGGATTGGGCTGCGGCCTGCAACTCGAGATTGACTGCAGTAACCAAGTGGGCCGGCGCCATAGTTGTGATCAATGCAATTACCGCGTCACTTGATCGGATCTTGGTTTGCGTATCGAGCGTAAGGCCGTTTTGAAATATTTGATTTCGGTCAGGCAACAAGATCGATATGTCGTAGGCGGCTGCGACTGCACGTAACCGCGCAGCAATTGGAGTATCAAACGGTGCGACGGCATAGCTAAGAAAAACATTCACGCTCTAATTGTATACCTCTGAGAGGTGCGGTGGGAATCACTAACTTTCTTGCAAGACGACTTTTATT
>DATGVD010000097.1:0-8300 GCA_035300785.1 Pyrinomonadaceae bacterium
GAGCCGCGGCGATCGCCGCGCTGGAATCGCCGGTAGCCATCGGCTGGCGCGAGCCGCAATGCGCGCAAAAAATGTCGTCGGCCGCAATCCGGCCGCCGCAGAACCCGCAAAAGACCATCGCCGCCTGCACGGTCTCGCTGCCCAGTTCGTAAAGCGGCGCGCCATAACTGACCTGGCCCGACTTTAGCTTCTCGCGATGTGCGGCGAGCAGGTCGCGCATTTCCGCCCCCGTCTGAAAGCGATGCTCAGGTTTGTACTGAACCGCGCGGATCAGGATTTTTTCCATCTCGCTCGACAGCGCCGGACAAATCTGACGCGGTCGCGGGTTCTTGGTGAAGTCAAAGATCAGGAGCGGATTGTCCTGAGGATCCGATCCGGTCAGCAAATGAAACATCGTGGCGCCCAGACTGTAAATGTCCACCCGCGGATCGGCCTGGCCGCTGAACAGCTCAGGCGGGGCATAGCCCATCGTGCCCACTGCCGTGACGCCTCTCTCTTTCTTGTTGACCCAACGCGCAATGCCAAAGTCGATCAGCATCACGCGGTTGTTGTTGCTGTCGACCATCAGGTTCGCCGGTTTCAGATCGCGATAGATGATTGATTCCGGCCGGGTGTGCAGATAGTGCAAGACGTCGGCCACCTGAATTCCCCATTGCGTAACCGTGAGTTCGTCAATGCGTCCGCCCGGTGAATTGCGGAGCTGCGAAGACAGGTCATTGCCGGGAATGAACTTCATGACTAGATAGAAACGTTCCGAAATCTCGTCATAGAAGTAATCATAAACCGTCGGAATCGATGGATGCTCGAGCGCCGTCAGCAGCAGCGACTCTCGTTTGAAATCAGCGACCGCTTTTTCGTGCTGGGCTTCGTCGATGTGGGACTCGATCATTTCCTTGACGGCGCGGGGTGCTTCGCCCAGGTTGCGATCTTTAGCCAGATACACCGCTCCCATGCCCCCGCCACCGATGCGACGAACAATCTCGTAACGGCCGTTCAGGATTTTTCCCGAAGGGAGTGTCTTGGGCTTCGGCTTTCTTTTTTCCCCGGCATCTGCCCGAGAGGTTGCCGACGAATTTGGTTCGCTCTCGACTATCTCGCCCGTGCCGGCGGCCGATTCACTTTCGCTTGCCGGTCCCCACGTATCGCCCAACGCCAGCTTCTCTGAGTAGTCCGCGGTTTTGTCTTTGGACTCTCCGGTCACGGCCTTAGCGTCTGTGCCGCCGCTGGGGGCGTCCGGCATAGGTGTGTCGTCGAGCGGTTGCGGGGTGCCACAGGTACCGCAAAAATTTTCATTGGGCGCCACGTTCGCACCGCATTTACCACAAAGGGCCATTTGCAAATTGCCTGAGGAACCGAAAAATAATCAACTGAAGTGAGCACTCCCGTCGGGCCGGAGTGTCTCTATTTCGCAACGCGGAACCGCAAGAAGGTCTTGCCGACAATGATCTCGTCGCCATCTTGCAGTGGCTGACTGTTGCCTGGCACCAGCCGGCGTCCGCGATTAACAAAAGTTCCGTTAGTCGATCCCAGATCTTCGATCGCGTATTGGCCGTCGCGCCGGGAAATGCGCGCGTGCCGTCGCGATACTTTGGCCTCCGGATCGTCCGAATCAAGATCGACGTCGGGGAATACGCCACCCTCGGCGTCCCAGCGACCGATGTTCGAGGTTTCGTCACTCAACGAAAACTGCTTGCCGGCCGAGCTGCCGCGCTCAATGACGAGCACCGCATGCACTTTCTTATCGGGAGCAACCAGGGGCGACGAAGTTTGGTGTTGCGAGATTGCCGGCTGTCCCGCCGCCGGCACTGATTGCGAGATGGTTGCCGACGCTTCCCGACGTCCTTTGGCGCCGCTGCCGTTGCCTTGCTCAGGCGATCGAGTAAGGTCGCTCGATCTTCCCGCCAGCCACATCGCGGCCCCACACTCGTCGCAATAACGCGAGCCATCCAGGTTTTCCGTACCGCATCTTTCGCAAGTCATCATCCCGCAAAACCTCTCGCACAGGGCGCAGGAACGAGCGCCGGAGCGAAAAACTATCTTATCGCGAAACGGTTGACCGCACCAAAGGCTTTGCATCCCGGCACCAAGGTCAGTTTGCGTTCAGAGTTCAACCTTTAGGTTGCTTCGTGCAAGCGCAAGCGAAAGCCAGACCCAAGCTAAAGCTTGAACTCTAAACCCGCCTATAATCGGCAGTACATGGGATTTCTTTGAAACCGAGCGGTTGATTTCATCGTAAAAGCATCTCAAGCATGAAACTGTCCGTGGCATGCGGCGTCTAAACTGACCGGAAGCAAGCGTCCAGCTAACAAAATCACGTAAGGATCTGATTCCAATGGCCCTGAGCAGAAAAAAGAAAATTATTATCGCCGTATCCGCGGTCGTGGTGTTGCTGCTGATCGTAATCATCAGCGTCATCGCCAGCCGCAAGGATGAACCCGAAGTCACCACGGTAAAGGTCGACATTCGACCCGAGTTGCGCTCGACCGTGACCGCCTCAGGCGAAGTGCGGCCAGTTCGCTACATCAAGCTGACCAGCGAAATTGCAGGCCGTATTCTGGAGATTTACGTCAACCCCGGCGATCAAGTGAACAAAGGCCAGTCGCTCGTCCGCATCGATCCGACGCAACTGCAATCCAGCCAGGAAGCCCAGTTTGCCGCCACCCAGGCGTCGATCAACGACGTGCAGAATGCTCGCAACGGCGTGGCCTCAGCTCAGCAGAGTTTGGTGGTGGCTGAGGCGGCCGTCTCGCAAGCAAGACAGCAGACCGTGAGCGCCGAAATCGATCTGAAGACTGCCGAGCGCGAATTGAAGCGAGCCACGAATCTGGTTGAGTCCAACGTGATGTCGCGATCAGAGTACGATGCCGCGCGCGATCGCTATGATCAGGCAAAGGCGAAATTGGAAGCCCAGAACATCGCGGTTAAGGAAGCGATCGAGCGCGCTAATCAGCAACGCGTGGCCGTGAAGGAAGCGCAGACGAGCGTCAAATCGAGCGAGAACCGCGCGAACCAGCAACAGGCCATTCTGCGTGGCCAGACAAGCCAGCGGGAAAAGGCGACGCAGTACTCGCCGCTAACCGGAGTCGTCGCCGACATTCCGACGCGCGTAGGCGAATTCGCGGTGTCCCAACTTTCGTCCACGCCGCTAATGACCATCGCCGACATGTCTACGATCAATGTCGAAGTCAACGTTGACGAGACCGAAATTGCCAACGTGGATGTCGGCCAACCAGTGAAAGTCAAAGTTGACGCGCTGGGCGAAAAAGAGATCAACGCCACCGTCACCCAAAAGAATCCGCTCGCGATCGCGAAGTCCGACACGACCGGCGGCCTCTCGAACCGCGTCAATGTGCAGGAAGCGAAGGAATTCAAAGTCACGATCGAACTGAAAGACCTGGCGGAAGAGGTGCGCGCCAAGCTGCGCCCGGGCATGAGTGCCACCGCCACGATTACGACCAAGACCAAAACGAACGTGATCGCCGTGCCGCTACAAGCGATCGTTGAGAAAGCGCCACCGGCGCCATCGCCCGGGCCATCGATTGCCAGCAGCGCGCCAACGCCGCAAGGCGAAAAGGTGAAAGAACAGAAAGGTGTTTACATCCTGGACAAGACCAACAAGGTGAAGTTCGTTGAAGTCGTCACCGGCATCACCGGCGAATCTGATATCGAAGTCACCAGCGGCTTGCAAGCCGGAGCAGAAGTGGTCACCGGCCCCAGTCGCGTGTTGAAGACTTTGAAAGACGGCACCAGTGTGAAACGTCAAACGCGCGCTTCCGCCGCCAACGCCAACGCCGGAGGAAACTAATGGCGGACGCTACGGTCACATCGCAACCCGCTGCGGGCGTCATGGTCAAGCCTGAGCTGCCATCGGACGACGGCAAGGCCAACTTGCTGATCTCGATGCGCAACATCTGGAAGACTTATGACATGGGCGCAGAAAAAGTTCACGCGCTCCATGGCGTTTCGTTTGACGTGCACCGCGGTGAATATCTGGCGATCACGGGCCCGTCAGGTTCGGGTAAGTCGACGCTGATGAATTTGATTGGCTGTCTCGACACACCATCGCAGGGCGAGTACTGGCTCAACGGCAAGAACGTCTCCGAAATGGACGATGACGAGCTGGCGCGTATTCGCAACCAGGAAGTGGGATTCGTTTTCCAGACTTTCAACCTGCTGGCGCGGGCCACGGCGCTGCACAACGTTGAGCTGCCGCTGATCTATGGCGGCATTCCGGGTGCGAAGCGTCACGAGATGGCCAAGGCTGCGCTCAGCGAAGTTGATCTCAGCGATCGCATGACGCACCGCCCCAACGAGCTTTCCGGCGGCCAGCGTCAACGCGTCGCGATTGCGCGCGCGCTGGTGAATCATCCTTCGATCCTGCTGGCGGACGAACCGACCGGCGCGCTGGACACCTCTACGAGTTACGACATCATGAACCTCTTCGAAAAGCTTTATGAAGACGGCAATACCATCATCCTCGTCACGCACGAGCACGACATCGCCGCGCGCGCGCGTCGCATCATCTCGATCCGCGACGGGCTGATCGAAAAAGACGAGCAAATCAAATAGGATATGCTGTCGTGTCAACGCACAGCGATGTAAAAGTGGACGCTCCCGACCATGCCATCGGCCGGCGAGTGCGCCTTTCCGACAGAATCCGCTCGTTCCCCCTGTTCCGGGTCGCCGCGCTTTGGGAAGCGTTCTTAGTTGCGGCGTCAAGCCTGCGGCAAAACAAACTGCGCACCGCCCTGACGCTGGTCGGCATCATTGTCGGCGTCACGGCTGTCATCTCGGTCGTCACGATCATCAAGGGTCTCGACCAGACCGTGGCCCAAACTTTTTCTTCGCAGGGCTCGACTGTATTTACGATCTCGAAGCGGCCGCGCGTCATTACTTCGCGCGAGGACTTCATCAAATTCAACAAGCGCAAAGACATTACCGAAGAAGATGCCGAAGCGATTTTTCGTTTGTGCACTACTTGCTGGCGCACGGGAATCGTGGCGAATGATGCGGTGACAGTCAAACATGGCAATCAAAGAAGCGACAACGTCAACGTGCGGGCGATCGCGCCAACTGCAATGTTCGACATCGACAACGTGACGATCGACGCAGGACGTTTCTGGAGCGAAAGCGAAGGTGCATCCGCGCACGAAGTTACCGTCATCGGGTCGGACATCGTGACAAACCTTTTTCCCAACCAATCCGCCGATCAAGTGTTGGGCCAGGACATTTGGGCGGGCGGCCGTCCCTACCGGATCGTAGGCGTGCTTCAGCCGTTGGGGAAAATCTTCGGCTTCGCCCGCGATAATCGAATTTTCATCCCTTTCGCAACTTACAAGAAAGACTTTGGCTTGAACATTTCGCGTGGGGCCTTCAGTGGCACTGGGTCACTGGTCGTTTTTATTCAAACTCAGAACGCCCAGCAACTTGAAGGGGCGGAGGATCAAGTCCGGGCGATAATGCGCAATCGCCGCGGCCGAACGTTCAATGACACGGATGATGGGTTTGCCCTGGAGACCGAAGATGTTTTTATCAGTCTCTATTCGAGTGCTACTTCGAATATCTATCTGGTTACTGTCGGCGTCGCGGCCATCTCGCTCGTGGTCGGCGGCATTGTGGTCATGAACATCATGTTGGTTTCCGTCACTGAGCGAACTAAAGAGATCGGAATTCGCAAAGCCGTCGGCGCGCGACAGAACGACATTCGCACGCAGTTCCTGATCGAAGCTGTCATGGTAACGGCAATCGGCGGCGTGTTCGGCGTCTTGACTGGATTTGCGGTGGCGTGGTTGATCGCGCTGCTGATCGGGTTTCCATTGCTCTTCAGCCTGGGATCGGCTGTCCTCGGAGTCAGTGTGTCTTCAGTCGTTGGCGTCATCAGCGGCCTGTGGCCGGCCTGGCGGGCGGCGCGTTTGGATCCGATTGAAGCGCTGAGAGCGGAATAAGATATGGCCACAGATAAACACAGATACTCGCGGATAAGACAAACGCAATTCCGATCTGTGCCTATCCGTGTTTATCCGTGGCTGGTTTTTGCTTGTTCTCTGTGCCTCTGTGTCTCTGTGGCAATCCTGAAATGAACTTCATCGATCTCAAGGAATCAGCTTTCATGGCGCTCGACACGGTGCGCGCGAACAAGTTGCGTTCAGCGCTGACGATCCTCGGGGTGAGCGTCGGCGTGGTCACCGTCATGTTCATGGTTTCGATTATTCAGGGCCTGAACAAAGCATTCGCCGCGCAGGTAGAAACGCTCGGTTCGAATACCATCTGGGCTTTGAAGTTCGATCCTAGTTTTGGACACCAGCCAACGAGTGAAGAGATCCATCGAAAAGAGTTGACTGTCGAAGACGCTGACGCCATTCGTCGCGAAGCGCCCTCAATCGTCAGCGTCGCGCCGTTCTATCGCAAGATTGCTGAGACGGTCCGCTACCAGGACAAGCAGAGCGATACTCCGATTCTGCTGGGCGTCACGCCGTACCACGAATTCACTCTCTCGAACTATGTCGGGTACGGGCGCTACATTTCCGATCTTGACGTTGAAGACCGCGCCAACGTATGCGTGCTTGGGCAGGACCTGGTCCGCGCGCTCTTTCCCTACGAGGACCCGCTCGACAAGGAAGTTAAGATTGCGGGACGACCCTTCAAGGTCATTGGCGTGATGGAGCCACTCGGCCAGATCTTTGGCCAATCACGCGACAACCAGTTATACATTCCGATATCTACCTTTCACAAGTACTATCCCGAGATGGATTTTCCGGGCACGATCTTCGCCATCATCGTGCGTCCGGTGTCGCGCGCCTATGTCAAGAGCGGGATCGATGAAATGACAGATATCCTGCGGCGTCGCCGGCAGGTACCGCGAGGCGGTCCTGACACCTTTGGCATTTCATCTCAGGACGCGCTGCTGGACATCTACAATCAATTAACAGGCGCAACGTTCCTGGTCCTGACAGCAGTCTCGGCGGTAGCCTTGATGATTGGCGGCATCGGAGTAATGAACATAATGCTGGTGTCGGTAACCGAAAGGACGCGGGAGATTGGCGTGCGCAAAGCCGTCGGCGCCACGCGCATCAATATTCTGTCGCAGTTTCTGATCGAAGCTGTCGTACTGACCGCAATTGGCGGACTGATCGGCCTGGGGATTGGCGAACTTGCAAGTTACCTGATGAACAAATACTCGCCGCTGCCGGCATACGTCCCCGCCTGGGCGGTCATCGTTGGGATTGGAATTTCAGCCGGCGTAGGCATCGTCTTCGGCCTGTGGCCCGCTTGGAAAGCCGCGCGCCTGGATCCGATTGAATCATTGCGTTGGGAGTAAGCGGTCCGCGGGGCGGACGCGCCGATAAGTAACCAAAGTACTTCTTGAACCGTAGTAACTAACAGTGAAGCTAATCGAAATCCTGAAAGTTGCGTTGGCGGCCATCTGGGCGCACAAGCTGCGCTCGGCGCTGACGCTGCTCGGGATGATCGTGGGCGTCACGGCGTTCGTCACAGTCGTGTCGCTGATTCAGGGCTTCAACGTTTACATCGACGAAAAGATCGCCGGCATCGGCGCCAAATCGTTTTCGATTCAACGCTTCAATCCGTTTGAGGATTTCAAAGACACGGACACAATCGCCGCCGCCCAGCGCCGCAACAAAGATCTCACGCTCGAAGATTACGATTACCTGAAAGAGCGCGCGACGCTCATCGCCAAGCTCGGCGCCAAAGCGCGCGGCACGCCCGCCGAAGTCAAGCGGAATGATCAGGTTCTTCAGGACGTATTTGTGATCGGAGCGACTTCAAATACCGCGGACATCGATAACCGCAATATCGCGGACGGCCGCTTCTTCACCGACACTGAAAATGATGGCGCGGCGCGCGTCGCCTACGTAGGCGCGGACATCGCGAGTAAACTTTTCCCCGCGGGCAACGCCATCGGCGGAGAGATTACGATCGCCGGCTTGCCCTACCGTTTGATCGGCGTCGAAGCCGTCAAGGGGACGGTCTTCGGTATCCCGCAAGACAACTTTGTGGTGGTGCCCCTGAAAACCTACGCCATCAACTTTGGGGCTTTGGTGCGGCAGCGCTCGCTCTACTTCACAGCTACTTCAAAGACCGACGAGACCTTCAACGACGCCGTCGACGAAGCGCGATTCCTGATGCGCGCGCGCCGCCATCTGGGCACTAACGAAAAAGACAACTTTGGCATCGTCACGCCCGACGCGATCACCGGTTTGCGCGATCGCATCTTCGGCACGATCTTTATCGTCGCGATTTTTGTTCCCGGAATTGCCCTGGTGGTGGGCGCCATCGTGATC
>DATGVD010000098.1:0-4046 GCA_035300785.1 Pyrinomonadaceae bacterium
GTTTTTGACGCGCGCAAGAATGGAATTGAAATCGCTACTGGAAACCGCGAACGCATAGTGTTCAAGACCTGGCGTGCCGTACGGAGCCAGTTGAATTACGAAGTGCTCATTGACTCTGATCACGGTGAATGGACCGTCTACACCGTCATTCAAGAAGCCCATAATCTGCGTATAGAAATGAACGCTCGCTTCAAGGTCGTTGGCCTTCAGGATTATGTGATCGAGTTTTGTCATATGGAGCGCCTCTTAGATCCCGGGCCAACGGTTGAGTTGAGCGGGCGCGGCGATTACATTCATGTCAGAACCGCCTGCGGTAGCGGGCGGGCAACACGCTCCCCGCTCGCCGGCCCAACGATTTGTTCGACGCGTTACGGTCACTCATAAGTGCGAATCTCAATCAGGTGATTATTAGGGTCATTCATATAAAGAGTTGGCGCTGGACCTCGCGCCCCGGACTCAACGCCAGGACCCGCGTTATTACCGACTGAGTGGAACGAGTCGCCGAAAGGGATTCCTTTTTCCTTCACGCGTGCGAAGGCGTCGTCAAAGGCCTGGCGCGACAGAGCGAACGCCAGATGTTCATTTCCACCAGTGCCCCATGGCGCCAACTGTAAGGTGAACTCTTCGTTGACCCTGATAACCGTGAATGGACCGTCCTCCCCTTCCAATTCAAAGCCCAAAACGTTGACGTAGAAATCTACGCTTGACGAGACCTCATTAACGTTGAGTATCAAATGATCAATTGCAGCCATATGTCACCTAGCCTCTCGGTTTTGCGGAAAGATCAGGAGCGCCGAAGGTTGACCGGGCGCGGTGGGCAGCACAACCTTCGATTCAATCAATCAAGTTAAAGAACACCTGACCCGCGCTCCGGCTCAGCGATTTGTTGGGCCACGCCGCGATGCTACTTGGCTGACCGCTTCCTTGAAAGGCCGGCCAGCACCGCGGCGGCAGCAAGTGCGACCAGAAACGCGGGTAGACCGGTGATGATCGGCCAGACCACGAGGGCGACAAGGAACCGCCAGTACGGGTTGTGTGACGGAACCATCATCTTATGAACGGTCGCTGCGACAGCGAGCAATAAGCGCCCGAGCGCGACGGCGATGGCTGCGTGCAGCGCTGTTGCCCAGGGCGAGTTGTTCCGCCGAAAATGCTCGTAACCGATGTGAGCCGCTTACACCACGGCGCTGGCCACCCACGCCGCCAGCCGCCACCAACGCACCTGATCGGACCCAGATGGATTGGCCAGCGCGGCGAACCCCGCCCCGACGACGAAGTACACGACTCCGACGAGAATCGCCACACGAATCCACGGTTTGTGACCAGATGCATCCATTATCTTTAATCGGAAACCAAATCGGGGTCAGGCCAGATGCGATTTTTGCGATTCTCAATCTGCCGCTCGGGTATTGTTTGATGATGTCGGCACTCTCCAGGCCATGGAAATCGCAAGAATCGCATCAGGCCTGACCCCAAGTTATGCGCTAAACAATGGCACTTATCTAGCGGCATAATTTCGCCACCTGTCAAATTCCAATCCCTTTCACCACTCCTCGATATACTCTTCTGACGAAAAGCGCAACAATGTCTTTCAATAGACTAATTGCCCGAGATTGCGCAGTTCGGACCGATTCAATTAGAGTGTTCGACATTCGTAGAGGGACAATTAGACGCAACGCGCCTTATGAGTTCGTCAGATCAGCAGAAAATGCTCTTGCACTACCGGCTCGTCAAAAAGATTGGCAGCGGCGGCATGGGGGATGTTTTCCAGGCGGAAGATACGAAACTTGGTCGGACCGTCGCCGTAAAGCTTCTGCCCGCTGCCGCCAACGAGAACCTCACCGCCAAGCGTCGCTTTCTGAAAGAAGCACAGTCGGCTTCCGCGCTCAATCATCCGAACATCGTCACCATTCACGCGATTGAAGAGAGCGAGGGCCTGGACTTCATCGTCATGGAATACCTCGAAGGTCAGACGCTGAAAGCTACGATCGAGCGCGATGGCGCGTTGCCGCTGGCCAGGCTTCTTGATATCGGAGTGCAAGTGAGTGATGCGCTCGAGGCTGCCCATGAAATTGGGCTGATTCATCGCGACGTCAAATCGGCGAACATTTTGGTGAACGCGCGCGGCCTCGCGAAAGTTCTCGATTTCGGACTGGCCAAGATGGTGCGAACGCTCGCCGACGCCGTCGATCATGACGCGCCGACTCTGATGCACCTTACGGATGAGGGGACTGTAATGGGCACTGCGGCCTACATGTCCCCAGAGCAAACCCGTGGCGAGGTTTTGGATTCGCGTTCCGATATCTTTTCTCTGGGCTGTGTGCTCTACGAGGCAGCCACACGTACCCTGCCGTTTGCTGGACCAAGCATGCTGGCGATTATGCACGCGATCGCTACCAGCGATCCGGCGCCGCCAAGCCGACTGCGACCAGAGTTGCCGGGCGAATTCGATCTGATCCTCGAACGGGCGCTGGCCAAAGACAAAGACAAGCGCTATCCGTCGGTCGCGGAGATGGCCGAGGCACTCAGGAGTTTAAGGGCCACGCTCAGCGGCCAATGGTCGGGCATTCCCATCGTCTTCGATCAGGGCCAGATCGATTCTCCGGCATTTTCCTTTGTAGGACGTGAGCCCGAGTTAAATAGACTCGAAGGATTTCTGCAACAAGCGATCGACGGCGCCGGTCTCGTGGTTTTCGTCACCGGTGAGCCGGGCATTGGCAAGACTTCGCTGTCTGACGAATTCCTGCGCCGGGCGCGAGCAAGATATCCAGGTCTGCTGGTTTCTCGGGGGCGATGCGTCGAGCAATACGGCACCGGTGAAGCTTATCTTCCGTTTCTCGATGCCATCGGGCGGCTACTCGATGGGCCCGGCCGCGAACGGCTTGCCTCAGTGATGCGCACTTATGCGCCGACGTGGTGCACTCAGTTGCCGGCGGCGTTTGCTTCCACGGGGGCGCTCGAGCGATTGCAACAGGAAACGATTGGCGCCACCAAAGAACGCATGATGCGCGAGATGGGCGACGCCCTGGGCATGTTCGCCACCAGTTCTCCAATCGCTCTGTTGCTCGAAGATTTGCACTGGGCAGATCCCTCGAGCGTCGATCTGCTGCGGCATCTTTGCCAACGCATTAGCAGTCAGCATTTGCTGATAGCCGGAACGTTCCGGCCCGAAGACATCGAACGCAGCAATCATCCACTCAAGAGTCTTAAGGCGGAAATGCAAAGTCACCACCTTTGCGAGGAGGTATCGCTTGGCGCGCTCGGCCGTGAACATATCGCCGAGTACTTGAACGCGACTTTCGCGCCCAACGATTTTCCATCTGAGCTGGCTTCATTGATTCACGACAAGACCGAAGGACATCCGTTGTTTGCGGCCAACTTGCTCCAGTATCTGGGTGAGCGCGGCGACATCGCGAAAGCAAACACTCACTGGTCCTTGGTTCGCCCGCTGGCGGAACTGGATCTTGAAGCCCCGGAGAGTGTGCGCAGCATGATTGGCAAGAAGATCGACGCGCTCGGGCAGGAAGACCGGCGCACGTTGCAATATGCGAGCGTCGAGGGTACGGAATTTCTCTCGACGGTGGTCGCCGGCTTGCTGGGCATCGACGAGGTCGATCTTGAAGAGCGCCTGGCCCATCTGGAAAAGACTCATCGCTTGATCGAAACACGCGGTGAAGAGGAGTTGCCCGACAGGTCATTGGCGACGCGCTATCGTTTTTCGCACGCGCTCTATCAGAATTTCTTGTATGGCGATTTGGTAAACAAGCGTCGCATAATGCTTCATCGGCAGGCCGGCGAACGACTGGCAAGTCATTACGGGAAGCGGGCTCCGCAGATTGCCACGCAACTCGCTTTGCACTTTGAGCGAGGACGCGACTTCCCGCGCGCTATTGAATATCTCATCCACGCCGGCGACAACGCCACGAAACTCTACGCCAATGCCGAGGCCGCTGAGCACTATACGCGCGCTCTCAGTTTAGTTGAGAAGCTGGCCGATGACTCGCAAGCGGAGACGCTGGTGACGCTTTACGAAAAGCGCGGCGCGG
>DATGVD010000099.1:0-3417 GCA_035300785.1 Pyrinomonadaceae bacterium
AAATACACATTTACCGAAACGCCGCGCTCTCGTGCTCGCGCCTGAATCTTGGAAGCTACTTCTGAATCAACTTCAAGCATCGTCGGCTACCATTGTTCGAACTTGGAGTTTGTCGTCTGCCGACCTCCGCGTTCACGCGGAGGACTGCTGCCTCCGTCGTAACGTTCAGTAACGACGCCTTGAATCCTGGAAATTATGGCCACTTATTGGTCATTTCGAAAGACTGACCACAAAAACGAACCGCTAAATCTCTGATGCAACTTGGCTTATGGTGGAGCAGAGGGGGCTCGAACCCCTGGCCTCCGCATTGCGAACGCGGCGCTCTGCCAAACTGAGCTACTGCCCCACGCATCGGAAGAATACAGTTTCGAGTTTCGAGTTTCAAGCTTCGAGTCGAGTTTGTTCTGAGTTTGGCGAGATCGTCAACCACAAAGCCACGAAGATCACAAAGTATATTCAACCGGTACTGAAACAGCCTGGTTTTCTTTGTGACTCTGTGTCTTGGTGGTGCTTTCAGTCGAGTTTGAAAATAAGACGCAGGCAGGATGTCTGCGAACCGCACGCAGGATGCGTGTGCTCTATCGGCGTCAATCCGGATGAGACGTCCGCGCTCACAGCATAACAGTCAACGCTTCTTTGTGGCGGCTTTCTTAGTTGTCGGCTTCGGCTTGAGAGAACCTACGTAGGCATAACTCTGGTCGAAGTACTTCCGCAGTTCCGGTGTCTTCCTTAACAGCGCGTCCGGCACCTCGACGTATTCCTTCATCACCGTTTCATATTGCACTTAGAGTTTGGTCTTGTACTTCTTGAGAAACGCTTCCCGCGCATCGCTCGGGAGTCTGAGCGCCAGCCAGCCCTCCCTGGTCAAGAGGCTGAACATGTGACCGTTCAAAGACGTGTAGGGCATGGTAGCGCCTTTGCGGTCAACCTTTGGATTGGTGGCCACCAGCTTTTCGTACAGTGCCAGACTCGCTGCATATTTTTTGGGATCGGCTTTTGCCATCATTGCTCCAATCTCAATTCACGGTGCGGGCGAGGGCGCCCGCGCTCCCAGTAGGGAAGTTGCACTTTGAATTGCCTCTGCCAGCCGGTCGACGTTCTTTCCGCCGCCCTGGGCCATGTCCGGTTTGCCGCCACCGCGGCCCCCAATTATTGAACACGCTTCGCGCATCAGCGAGTTCATGTCCCCTGCTGCATCGGACGATCGCGCGAAGACGAGGCGCGCGGTGTCGCCATCGCGTGAACCTAACAGAGCCACAGTGTTTGGATAACCGATTAGAGCCAGAGCAAGATACTTCAACGAGTCGGCGTCGCGGTCGTCGAAGATTTTGGCGATGAGGCGAGGCCGACTGTCCGAGTCACTCAAGGTTGAACCAATGATCCGGTCGCATCCACCACCCCAAGCGGGCTGCCCGCTTGGGGACCCCGATCGGCTCCCGGTTCTGTAAGGGGTGTAGCGCTGCGCGCTCAATCCCCGGCTACTATCTATGACCGCTTCGCGGTCAACCCGGTTGCTATCGCTCGCGGACTCTACGCCCTCCCTCACGGTCGGGCTACTGCCCCGAAGCAGATCTTCAGCTTCGACGCGACAGGCAACTTGTTCCAGCTCGCTGACACGACGCCGGAGTCTCTTATTCTCTCCAACCAATTGCCCGACAAGAACAGGCGAGTCTTCACGGCCCGCGCTGAATAACGCAGCCACGTCGCGCGCGGTGCGATTCGCTTTGCGATAATCGGCGAGAACGCGAATGCCGGCCATAAATTGAATGCGCGTTAGGCCCTTTGCGCGCTCCCAGGAACGCACCGCGATTACGCCGACTTCACCAGTTGATTTCGCGTGCGTGCCGCCACACGGAGTCAGATCGAAGTCTTGGATCTCAATCACTCGTAACTCACCCTCACGCGACGGTTCCTTGCGCAGCGGCAAATTCGCCGCTTCCACCGACGTCACGTGCCGAATCGTCATTGGCCGATTCTCCCAGATGATCTGGTTCGCAAGATCGACGGCCTGCTCAATTCGTTCGTCTGTAGGATCGTCAAGGGCGACATCGATCTCGCATTCGTGCTCAAGCACACGAAAGCTGTGCGTCGGCGCGTCGAACAACCTCACGAACGCCGCGGAGAGAATGTGCTGACCCGTGTGCTGCTGCAGGTGATCAAGCCGACGCAGCCAGTCAATCTTGCCGTGGACACGATCGCCGATCTCGGGCACGGATCCCTGGATCATGTGCAACACGCCATCGCTTTCGACGTCGATGCAATCAACTACTCGAGCCTCGCCAAGCGTCCCGGTGTCAGTCGGTTGCCCACCTCCGGTTGGATAAAACGCAGTGCGATCAAGGATGACTGCGACCTGTCCATCATCGCGCTCGCTGACGCTGATGACGGTCGCGTCAAACTCAAGCAAGCGCGAATCGTGGTAGTAGAGTCTTTCGGTAGCCATGATGACCTGTTAATTCCGTTCGTGTGTTAGGTGGCCGCAATAAAGTTCACCACAAAGACACGAAGAACACAAAGCATTCAAGCCCAAATCAACTTTGTGCTCTTGGTGTCTTAGTGGTTAAGATTCAGACGCGCCATCATATCTATCGGCAACGGAGACTCCTGTTAAAATGATAAGCAACCTACGTCTCGTTCTCTCGCGGGTTGCCGGACTGTGTCTACTCGCGCTCGCTGTTTGCGGCGGGGCCGTCGCGCAAGATCAGCCACTCAAGCTTAAATACTGGCTGGCAATGTCGCACCCGAATTCTCATCTTTTTGAAGTTACCGTCGAAGTCGGATTGCCTGCCGACGCAAAGTTAGGTTCGCTGGATTTTCAGATGCCGAAATGGTCACCGGGCCGCTATGCCGTGTTTGATTTTGCGAAGAATGTTCAGGAGGTACAGGCGGGGAGTCTCTGTCTTCCGAGTTTTGAATGCGAACAGATCATTCTGCCCGTCACTCGGGTCGATGATCAGACCTGGCGGGTTCAGGTTGGCGGATTCAGACTGATCGACAACATTAAGAGATTGAGGCTGACCTACAAAGTCTTCGCCAACGACCTCTCCGGCACTTTTTCCGAGCTCGATTCGCGGCATGCGAACTTTAACGGCGGTTGCGTATTCATGTACATCGTCAATCACAAGCAGGATCCGGTCAGCCTCTCGATCAATCCGCCGAAAGGCTGGCGGATCGTAAATGGAAGAACGGAAATTAAGGACCAGAGTGAGTGGCAGTTTCCCAATTGGGACATCATGACCGACACGCCGACTGAGATTGCGCCCGACTGGACCGAAGATGATTTCAGGGTTGACGGCAGGCAATATCACGTCGTTGTCCATTCGCTGGGCAACGAAAGTAGCAAGCGCCCGGCGCTCGTGCGCGACATCGAAAAGATCGTCAAGGTCGAGACCGCGATGTGGGGTGCACCGGAATTTG
>DATGVD010000100.1:0-3891 GCA_035300785.1 Pyrinomonadaceae bacterium
TATTCCCAGTTGTCTCGCATAACGCGCGCCGTAAGTAATGACGTACTGCGCGCCGGCGCGTTTGAAAACGTGCCAGGTTTCGCGCAAGGCTTCTTCGAACTTAATCAAGCCTTGCTCAGCCAGCAACACCAGACCGGCGTATTCTCCGCTCACCTGATACGCGCCGACTTGTCGCCCGGTTTGCTCATGAATCGGGCGAATCAAGTCGAGCGAGGTCAACCCCGGTTTGACCATCAGCAAGTCCGCGCCTTCTTCGGCGCAGCGACGGCTGGCGTTGATTGCGTCCGTGCGATTACGCACGTCAAGCTGGTAATGACGACGATCGCCGAACTGCGGCGCTGAGTCGGCAGCATTCCGAAACGGCCCGTAGAAATTACTCGCAAACTTTGTGCTGTAACTCATGATCGGCACCAGCTCGAAACTTTTTTCGTCGAGCGCCGCGCGAATCCGCGCCACGCGTCCATCCATCATGTCGCTGGGACTGATGCCGTCAGCGCCGGCTTCCGCAAAAGCCACCGCTGATTTCGCCAACTCTTCCAGCGTCGCCGCGTGATTGATTCCCTTTTCATTCAGCACCGCGCAATGGCCGTGCGTCGTGTAAGAACACAGGCAGGTATCGACCCACAAGCACAAGCTGTCGCCAAACTGCCGGCGAATTTCAGAGATGGTCTTGCTGGTGGAGTCATGGGCAAACGCGCTCTCCTTCTTTTCAGCCGGCACCGGAAAAAGCAAAAACTGAGTGACGCCGTCCGCGAGATCCTTTTCGATCTGCTTCAAAGCCGAGGTAGTGTTATGACGAACTGTGCCGCGCAACCCGGGGATTGGCTCCTCCGTCTCGATCCCTTCCACCACAAAAAACGGTTGAATCAATTGCGTGCGATTGAATTCGGTTTCCGCGCACAGATCGCGCAGGTGTTGCGAAGCCCGCAGACGCATCAAACGTTTCACTGGGACATCTCCTCGAGCCATGTGTCAGAACCCGGAGCGGTAGCGACGGGATCCAAGAGCAGCCTCAGTGTAAAACCGGCTGTAGTCATTTCTTTCCTCGAGATGCCTCATTGATCCGGTCGCTACCGCTCCCGGTTCTGACTCATCTCCTCCAACCATTGCGAGTGATCGAGAAACACGAAAGGTTCAATTCCATTTCTCGATAGGATGCGCTGCGTATTGCCGGGACCGCAGAAATGCGTCATCTGCCTGAGCCACGGATTGAGCGACAGAGCATACTCGAAACTCGATCCGCTCTTCCAGAAGAAGTGCGTCTTGCCTTCAAGATTAAGATCTCCGCTCTTTGGAACCAGCCGATAAGTCGCGATGTTGGGCATAGCCTCATCCGTATAGCCGTTCGCATGTGTCAGCTTCTGCCAATTCAATTCGCCACCTGCCAGGGTTTCGATATTCGGCAACTCATGTTCGCCCAAGCTCTCGGCACATCCATTCACCCAGACGCCGCGTTGGGCCAAACGCTTCCACGTCTGCGTTCCGCTGGCCCAGACGATTTGGTCGGGTTCGACTTGCCAATCATCGGGTAACGCATCCGCTTTGGCAATCCAAAGAGCCAAAGGCTCCGGACTCCCTCTCCCTTTGGGTGAGCGCTGGTCCGGCACTGACGCCCTAACCCTCTCCCAGAGGGAGCGGGAATCCCCAACGGATATCAGCTCGCGCGTGAACCAATCCACATCTGATGATTTCAGCGGCCACAACTGCGCCTTCGGAATTCTCGGCGGTCTTGGCTTTGATGATTGCAGCGAGCAACTATTCAGCGTGCGTCCATCGTCGGTCACGCCACGCAGAAAAGTGACTTCACCAAACGGGCGACACAGAACACTGACGCCAATCTTTTGATGGCAACCGCCGCCATAGCCGCCGAGGATTTCGCGTTCGCGCGTCACCGCCGCGAATGTCTCAGCGCAATTGATGGGCGCGAGCAACTCGCGTAACTCTGGACGCGAGCGCGCGAGTTCGATCGCCAAAGCTCCCTGCGCCGGCGCCGAAGGATTCGCGCTCAGCGGCAAAACCATCCAGCGACACTGCGACAGCACGCGGCGCAGTTCCGCCCGGGTGTCGGCAAACTCGTCTGGCTCAGCTGCGAGCAAACGATCGATGGCGGCCTTGGCGACAATCAATCCGTCAGCATTCAGTTGAAAGAGCTTGCGGACGCGCGTCGGCACGTTGCCGCGCACGTCGATGAAATTCAACTCGCGCAGCTGTGCCGGCAAAGCAGTAGCCAAAAACGAATTGAGGTTGTAGCTGCGGCGTGGCGATGAAGTGAGAATCGACATCGCGCCAGTGCGCTCGATTACCGGCCAACGACTTCCGGGCACCAGCAAAAGATCGCGCGCATCTGCCCGCGGCAGAGTCGCCGCGATCTCGGTTTCAGCGTCGTCTTCAATTGCAAGGTCTTTCCAGGAGTGGACTACCAGATCGAAGTCCCCCCGCAGCAGGCCTTCACGAAAGTCCTGCGTGAAGACTCCCTTCTCCGGCATTTGCCAGAGCGGATCATTTTGATTTCGATCGCCGAGTGATTCGTGGAAGGAATAGCTGATTTCGGTCTGCGGAGCGGCCAGTCGCAGCGCGTCGCCAACTTGATATGCCTGAATGCGCGCCAGCTCACTACGCCGTGACGCGAGCGTCACGCGCATAAGTCTTCCCATCCGAACGGCCGGAACTGGGCTTGCTGCACCTGGCGCTGCGCCAGCAGTTTGATTTCTTCGCGCGCTGTCTCAACCCGGCCCGCCAATCTTTGCCGCTCGTGGCGCAGCGCGTCGAACAGTTCCGATAACTTGATGACCGGAAACGGAAGCGAGACCGGATCAGTTTCGGCGTCGCCGCGAAGATCAAGACACAGCGAGAAGCGCGAGCTTTGCTTTCCAACCCAGCGCTGAACCTCGGCAGCTTTGAGCGGAGCCGCGATCACCAGGGCCGTTTCATTTTGTTCCCAACCTGCGTCAGCCGGCGAGAATTGATCCAGCTGAATCTCGGGATAATCAACCAGCAGCTCTTGCGCGTGAGGATAGCTGCGATAAAACAATCGCACATGCGTCTTGCCGATCAGCCAGGGAAGAATCTCGCGCGCCAGTTGGCCGCCGCCAAGCAACGCGACCGACGGCACGCCCTTCAGATGCTGGCGCACCAGGCTGCCATATGATTGACTTCCGAGTCCCTGTAGATGCTCGTGACGGAGGCGCTTGGCATCAACCAGCAAGTTCGAGATCAGTTGTCGAAGAAAGGCCCCCCATAAGGTGCCGGGAAGTTTTGCGTGCGCGACAAACTCTCGAAACTGGCCCAGCACCGCCGTCTCGCCTACCAGCGGCGAATTCAAACCGCAGATCACTTCGAGCAGGAACCTGTAGCTCTCTCCTCCGCGATAGATTTCGACGGCTGATGCGAGCGCTTCATCGCTCTCAGCCGCGGTTATCAGGGCGGCGTTTTCAGTCTTGTTCAGAAACAGAACTCGGCGCAGGCAGGTGCGCCAGTCGAGGCTGTTGAGGACGATGGGCAGCTTATCCCTCGCCTCGCGCCGCAGATTAAGGATGACCAGTTGGTCAAGCACGCGGCCATTGTAGGCAGTGTGCGGATCCGTTTGTCATAGGTTTGTCACGAAGCGAGCCGTATTGAAAGGCTTTTTTTGCGCGTTAAGAACGCGACCGACGGCTGCGGGCTTGAGCCTTTGAGCGACTGGGTCCTCGGTCACGAATAAACGTCTTTTCGATGCCCGATACGCAGGACGGTGATTCCAGCGAAACCAGAGTATCTTCGGCCACCAGTCCGTTGTTGAAGGAATGGCCGGCGCCGAAGGTCCTGATCCCTGAAGAATTCTTGACGAGGTTGACAATCTTTTCCTCAGTCTCCGGCATCTCGAAATGCCGTGGCCGATAGCCAAATCGCCTT
>DATGVD010000101.1:0-3717 GCA_035300785.1 Pyrinomonadaceae bacterium
GTCATCGTGTACCAGGAACAGGCGATGCACCTGGCGCAGAAGCTTGCCGGTTACACCATGGCTGAGGCGGATAGTCTCCGCAAGGCCATGGGCAAGAAGAATCGGGAGGAGATGGCACTTCAGGAGCAAAAGTTTGTGGACGGCGCAGTCTCGCGCGGAATTCGAAAAGATAAGGCTCAGCAGGTTTTCTCTTTGATGAGACAGTTCGCCGATTATGGATTCCCGAAGAGCCACGCCGTCGCTTATGCCTATCTGGCATTTCAAACGGCATATCTCAAAGCCCATTTCCCCGAACATTTCTATGCGGCAGTTCTCTCAAATGAAATCGAAGACTCTGCCAAGGTGTTTCGATACACGAAAGAAATGCGGGGGCAGGGAATCGAGTTACTCCCGCCGGATGTCAACGAAAGCGAAATTGGCTTTACTCCGCTAGTGGGCGCTATCCGTTACGGCCTGGCAGCGATCAAGGGTATTGGATTTGCGAGTGTCAACGCGATAATCAAGGCGCGTAGCTCGGGACGTTTTCGATCTCTGTCGGATTTTACTGAGCGCATCGAGGAAGGTTCGGTGAATAAGCGCGTGCTCGAGGGCTTAGTCTACAGTGGCGCTTTTGATTCGCTGAAGGAGAGTTCACAGGCTCTTCCCTCATGGCGGGCCAGGGTCTTCGCGGGCATCGACAGTGCACTGGCCCGATCTGCGAGGTCGAGGCGAGCGAAGGCCCTGGGACAAGATGATCTTTTTGGTAGCGATAGCGATCTGGTCCCCGAGCGCGTGTCGCCGCTTCCCGAGGCGACGGCGTGGACGCCTGCGGAAATGTTGGCGGCAGAAAAGAAGGCCCTGGGCTTTTACATTACCGGCCATCCTCTCGATGCGCACGCTGAATCAATTTCGCAACTCGGGGTTGTAGCATCGGGTGAGTTAGCTTCACTGGAGACGGGGTCGAGAGCAACGATTGCCGGGGTGGTTACCGATCTTCAGTTGCGAACGACAAAGAAGGGCGACCGGTTTGCCATATTTCGGCTCGAGGACCACTTGGGCAGCGTGAAGTGCGTGCTGTGGCCGGAACCCTACAGCAGATACAGCGGCGTCGTGCAAGACCAGGCGCCGGTTCTGGTAACCGGCAGGGCTGAGATCGATGAAAGTTCGGCAACGGTTTTTGCCGAAAAGGTCGTGGACCTGAATGGTGCGGTCCAGCGAAAGGCACGAGAGCTGGTGATTCGTCTTCCAAGGGGAGTAGATGCTGTCGCGCTCTGCGACAGAATCATCGGCTTGCTTGAACAATCAAAAGGCGAATGCGACGTCCTGGTTGAACTGCCGATCGAAGGCTCTTTGGTTCATCTACGGGCCCACCATTCGCTGAAGGTCCAGGGAAGCGGCGAAATCGAAGCGGCGTTGCGCGAGTTTGGCTGTGAAGTAAGATGGACAGGCCATTCTCCCGGAAAGAGATTGGCTGCCGCCGGGAGCAAAGCTTAATGGCAAAGAAAACCGAATCGAAACCTTCCGCGACGGCGTTTGAGCGAGTCCAACTTGCCCGGCATCCGGACCGGCCGCATACGCTGGACTTTGTCGAGCGATTGTTTGAAGACTTTGTCGAAGTTCACGGGGATCGTCGTTATGCCGACGACCCCGCGATTGTTTGCGGCTTCGCGCGCTTTCATGGAATGCCGGTGACGGTAATCGGCCATCAAAAAGGGCGCGACACAAAGCAAAGACAGTATCGAAATTTTGGCATGCCAAAACCTGAAGGCTATCGCAAAGCGATTCGCGTGATGAAACTGGGAGAGAAATTTGAACGCCCCATTTTCTGTTTCATTGATACGCCGGGCGCGTATCCTGGAATCGACGCGGAAGAGCGCGGGCAGGCTGAAGCCATCGCTTACAACCTGCGCGAGATGGTCAAGCTGAGTATTCCAGTGATTGTTACGGTAATCGGCGAAGGCGGGTCCGGGGGAGCTCTGGCAATCGGCGTCGGTGACCAGGTATTGATGCTCGAGAATGCGATCTATTCGGTGATTTCACCCGAGGGTTGTGCGGCAATCCTTTGGAAGGATTCAAGCGAAGCGCGCCGCGCGGCAGAGGAACTAAAGCTTACCGCTCAGGATTTGCACCGCGAGGGAATTGTGGACGAAGTGATCAACGAACCGGAGGGCGGAGCCCAGACTTCATACGACGAAGCCGGTCGCCTGGTTGATGCTTCGCTTTGCGCCCATTTGGCAGAGTCAGTCACGCACAACACCGAAGAGCGCCTGGCTCGGCGCTACAAGAAACTGCGGAGCCTGGGGAAATGGGGAACCAGCGAACCAACCACCGCCACCTGAAGAACCGAAGCTCAGGAATAACTTAGAACGGAACATCGTCATCGGTCGGGCTGCCGGCATCCGGTATCGGATCATTAGCGGCAGCAGCTGCTTTAGCTGGAGCCGAGCCAGCCTCATCAGCTCTCCCGCCGCCGATGAACTGCATGTCGGTCGCGTTGACTTCTAAGGTGTGTCTCGGCTTTCCGTCACGATCAGTCCACTCTTCAACCCGCAAGCGACCTTCGATATACACGGGGCGGCCGCGCGTAAGATACTGAGATGCCGTTTCCGCCTGTCTCCCCCAAAGCGTCACGCGAAACCAGGTGGTAATATCGTTGTTCTCGCCGGTGTTGCGATCTTTTCGCCGTTCGTTAGTAGCCAAACTGAAGCTGCAAACCGGCGTGCCTTGCGGCGTATAGCGCAACTCGGGATCGCGGCCGAGGTTGCCGACCAGCGTGATTTTGTTGAAAGACATTTGTGTCCTCCGGTTGTTAACGTCCGTTAACGGGAGCCAGGACTGATAGAGCGAGAGGCCGATACTACTCGGAGCCGTGCGATGCGTCAAGCACCGAGTCTTGTAAACATTTTGGCGAATCGCCGCATCCGTATTGATAGGAACGACACACCAAAATCTGTTAGACTCTGGCTGTTATTGCGGACATCTTCATGAGCGCGACGGTTTACCTCGAAACGATTGGCTGCCAGATGAACGTCGCCGACAGCGAGCGCGCGATTGTTCGTTTGCGAGCCGCCGGCTTTGGCTTTGCCGATTCGTCTGAGAGGGCAGACGTAGTAATCTTTAACACATGCTCTGTTCGTGAACGAGCGGCACACAAAGTCTTTACCCGCATCGGGGAAGTCCGGCGTCAGCGTTTGAATCAGGAGCCGGTTATCGGCGTAATGGGCTGCGTGGCGCAGTTGGAAGGCCGGACCCTTTTCGATAACAGCCCTTCGGTAAACCTGATCGTCGGGACTCGTGCCACAGACCGTTTGCCGGAATTGATCAGCCGCGCGCTCGACGGCGAAAGCCGAGTCATCGATCTTGACGAACGGGCGGAAGGCGAGAAGTGGGACGTGCCGGCCACCGCACGCACGTCAAAACACGTGGCCTTTGTTCCCATCATCGAAGGCTGCAACAAGTTCTGCACGTATTGCATTGTTCCGTATTCTCGCGGACGAGAAAAGAGTCGCGCCGCGGTTGAGATCGTAGCTGAAATAAAGGAGCTGCGTGACTATGGCTATCGCGAAATCCATCTGATTGGACAGAACGTAAACAGTTACCGGCCGGGGACTGAGGCAGGGTTGGAAGGATTCAAAGGCGCTACGCCTTTCTGTCGACTGCTGCGTGCGGTGGCGGCGACCGGAATGGAGCGCATCAAGTTTACGACTTCTTTCCCACGTGATTTTCATCCGGATATCG
>DATGVD010000102.1:0-10379 GCA_035300785.1 Pyrinomonadaceae bacterium
ATGGCAATAAGGATTCGTAGACCTTCGCGCCGCCGAACACAAATAATTGACAGTCCTGTTTGCCTGCGTATGAGAGCACGGACTCGACGTCACGCATCGCGATCAGCGAGTCCTGGAAATCAAAACTCGGGTCGCGGCTGAGGACGATGTTCTGGCGATCCTTGAGCGGCCCTTTCAAAGTCAGCCAGGTGCGCCGGCCCATCACGACCGCGTTGCCCATCGTCGTCTCTTTAAGAAACTTCATGTCGGCAGAGTAATGCCACGGCAGCCGGCCGCCTTTGCCGATGGCGAGATTTCGATCAATTGCGACGATGCCGATGATCATTTTGGAGTGCGGCGACTTGTCGCCGCTTTCACCCGCTCGCTAACCCGGCTCGTCGGGTTCTTGTGCCGGCGATTCACAGGTAGTGCTTAATTTGAAATCCATAAACCATCCTGTAGAATCTCAGGCATGATGCGCCCGCGCTCAGTGCGAGTCATTGCTATCGTTCTCGCTCTCGTGGCCGGCTGTGCCGCCCTTCTGGGGTGGGACTTGGTTTACCAGCGGAACATAGCCGACACCTTCTTCGGGCCACCGCCGCCATCTGACGATCTAACCAAGTGATTTACTCGCCTCACACCGCCACCTGCGCCGCGATCTTGGCGTGCGATTCGTAACCAATTAGGTTCAAATGCTCGTAGCGAACGCCGAGCAGACCTTCCAGACCACGCAGACGATTTGCTTCATCCTCGATTTCCAGTCGCGGCAAGGGCAGCGGGTCGCGCGATAGTAACTGGTTAACCTGCTCGACGTGGTTCTGGTAAATATGATAGTCGCCGAGCGTGTAGATGAATTCACCTACGTCTAATCCGCAGACGTGCGCGACCAGATGCGTCAACAGGGCATAAGAGCTGATGTTGAAAGGCACTCCGAGGAACGCGTCGGCCGACCGTTGATAAAGCTGACAGTGCAAGAGCGGGGCAGTAGCCCGACCGTGAGGGAGGGCTCTCCTTTGCTCGATCTTAAACTGAAACACCGTATGACACGGCGGCAGATCGACGTTATCGCATTCGCGCGGATCCCATCCGCTCACGATCAACCGCCGCGAATTTGGATTGCTCTCAATCTCATCTATTAGCCGCGCAATCTGATCGACGCCGTCACGCTTTGGATAATGCCCGCCGAAGGAACGCCACAGATAGCCGTAAATCGGACCGAGATCGCCGGGCTCGCGACCAAATCGTCGCGTGTGTTCCGCGTCGGCCCACTCTTTCCAGATGTCGACGCCCCGCGCGCGCAGGTTTGCTTCGTTCGTATCGCCGGAAAGAAACCAGAACAACTCCTCCGCGATCCAGCGGAAGGGAACCTTCTTAGTCGTGACGATCGGAAAACCTTCTTTGAGATCGAAACGCGTTTGAAATCCGAAGTGCGAAATTGTGCCAACCCCGGTGCGGTCTTCGTGCTCAGTGCCACGCTCTAGAATTGAGCGAAGCATGTCGTGGTATTGTTTCATCTGAGAGCCAAGCGCAAAGCCCTAAGAGCCAAGCGCGATTCTGTGCACCGCTTCGATCAGTCTTTCAATCTCGTCATCACTCGTGTAGCACGCGCAACCCACGCGCACCAGGCCTTCGGGCTGAAGACCCAGACGCTCAATCACAGTCTGCGCGTAAAAGTCGCCATGCGAAGCGAACAAACCCTGCTCAGCCAGACGCCGCGCGACTTCGGTTGACGCGACGTTCTTCATGGTGAATGAAACGGTGGGTGTGCGCTCAACCTCGGGTGGCGGGCCGTACAAACGCACGCCATTGATTCCGGACAAGCTCTCCCACAGCCGCTTTACTTGAGGCGCGCTGTGTGCCCGCAAACCTTTGAAGGCGGATTGCAAATTTGCGCGGCGACTCGACGTTGAATCTTTGACCCGGTCGCTACCACCACCCCACGCGGGCTGCCCGCGCAGGGACCCCGGTCCGCTCCCGGTACTGACTCGCTCGCTAACGCGCGCGGTTTTGTGTCCAGCCAGCGACGCATAAAAATCAACCGCCGCTGCCGCGCCCGCGATCCCTTCGTGATTCTGCGTGCCCATCTCAGCGCGTTCGGGCGCAGTATCGGGCGCTGGTTGCAGCTTCGGGAAATCAACCGCTTCGAGCAAATCTTTCTTGCCATAGAAGACGCTTACGTGCGGCCCGTAAAACTTGTAAGCAGAGCAGGTGAGAAAATCACAATTCGTTTCTTTTACGTCACACAAAAAATACGGCGCGTAGTGCACGGCATCGACCAACGCGAGCGCGCCGACTGAATGAGCGAGTTCAACCGCGCCGCGATAGTTATTCACCGTGCCGAGCGCGTTGCATCCGGCGCCGAAGGCCACGACTTTTGTTTTCTTCGTAACCAGTCGATCAAAGTCGCTCCAGTCGAGCTGGCCGGTTTCGGGATCCATCTGTGCGATATTCAGTCGAACCCCGCGTTCGACGACCAGCGCCTGCCAGGGCGCAACGTTCGCATGATGCTCGAGTTCGGTGATGACGATCTCATCGCCTGGACCAAGCGTGCGGCCGAGGGCCCGCGAGAGGTGATAAATCATCGTCGTCGTGTTTGGACCGAAGACGATTTCGTTCGCTGATGCATTCAGAAAATCCGCGAACGCGTGCCGCGCGGATTCGATAATCGCATCGGTTTCGTGGCTGGTTGGATACTCCCAGTGCGTATTCGCGTTGTGATTCACCAGATAATCCGCGACCGCCTCGACGACGACGCGCGGTGTCTGGGTGCCGCCCGCGCCGTCAAAGTACGCGACGGGATGATCGTTATGACGGCGTTCGAGGGCGGGAAATTGGTTTCTAATGCTCTCGGTTGAAATTGGGTTTGAGGCGGACTGGACGACGGTGCTCATATTAATTAATTAAACGGGATCTATTGAAGGCTCTGATTTCCACGTTCAGCGAGAGATGCTATCAGAAAACAAAAATGCGCGCGAATTTGGCCGCATCGATCGCCCGGTGCAGCGCGCTTTCCGTACGGTGAGTGTCATGAATGCGTTCACCTGACTTATGCAATGACTACGGCCGCAAACCGTTTGACGAGTGTTTACCCTGCGCGGAGCATGGCTTTTTACGATGAATGTGATGAATGGATCGGTTTTTGTTATCTGGTTATTGCATGTGGATTGCGGATTGGGCAGCAGGTCAACCCGAGTGGGCTGCCCTCCATCACAACACTCGAACAGAATCTCAGAAGTTAGGAGGTCATTATGCCGGGAAAGAGACACGTGCGTGGCGTGGGCGAGAAGGAGCAGCGACAGTATGAGCACATCAAGGAAGCCGCCCAGAAATCTGGTCGCTATGGCAAGCGCGCAGAAGAGGTCGCCGCGCGCACCGTGCTGAAGCAACATAAAGACAAAGGGCACAAGAAAGGCCACTGATTGCGCCGTTCGCGAATTAGTGTCCGCAAATCCCAAGGAGGTGAAGAGTAATGGCAAAAAGAAACCAGAAGACATCAAAGACGCAGCCGCGCAAGAATTCTCAGGCGCTGGAACCCAGGAGAGGAAACGGAACTACGCCATTCGGCATTAGTCCGTTTTCTGTCGTGAAGCGTTTTGGCGAAGAGATGGATCGGTTGTTCGGTGACTTCGGTCTCGATCGCAACTGGATTCCGCCAGCGTTAACGGGCGAAGCCGGCCGCACCTGGGCGCCGCAGGTCGAGATCTTCGAGCGCGATGGCGAACTCGTCGTCCGCGCTGACCTGCCCGGCTTGAAGAAAGAAGACGTCAAAGTCGAACTTACGGATGATGGTCTCACGATTGAGGGCGAACGCCGCAGCGAACATGAGGAAAACGGCGAAGGTTATTATCGCTCTGAGCGCAACTACGGCAATTTCTATCGCCGCTTGCCGCTGCCCGAAGGCGCAAACCCTGATGACGCCACGGCGAAGTTTCATGACGGCGTGCTCGAAGTGACGATGCCCGCGCGCAAGCCGGTCACACGAGCTGCGCGGAAGCTGGCGATTCAGGAAGGCTCCCAGCCGAAGAGCAAAGCGAAGGCGGCGTGAACTAGACGAGGGGTTCGGCCGTATCTGTTGGCCGAAAGATTGTGCACACCAGACGCAGCGGCGTTATCGCACGATGACGGCGTCGCGTCATGGTGTGCTCAGGTGTTAAGGAAAGGAAAGTGTTGCGACGTATCAATCTGAGTGCGGCCCTAATCGGCCTTATCTGTTTCTTTCTGCCGTGGGTGCAGGTCAGTTGCGCCGGCGCGAAAGACACAATGAGTGGATTGGATCTCGCTAGAGATGGGCAGACGCTGCTCTGGCTGGTGCCGATACTTCTCGGCGGGCTCGCTCTGTTAGAGATCTTCCGCGGGCTGAAAGAGAAGCTGACGATCTATTCGATCGTAAGCGCGCTTTGCGGAGGAGTCACGGTTTACTTGATGAATCGCGAACGATTGCGAGCCCATGACGAATCGGGCCTGATCTCTGCGCAACTTACGGGCTGGTTTTGGCTCGGGTTGTTTTCGTCGCTGGCCATCGTGATCTCCGGATTGGTTCTCTTCGTTCGCGGAAAGCGATCGCCAGCAGGCAGCGTCTAAGCACGGAAAGGAATCGCGTGACGCTATCACTCAAACCAGAGAGCCTGAAACGTTACAAGGACATCATTGCCCTGCTGATCAAGTATGGGCGATCGGACCTGGTCAAGCAGGCGAGCCTGGTGAAGATGGGCGGTAACCACACCAGCGCGCTGGCGACGACGGTCGCGCCGAAGGCGGAAGAGCTGGCGTCTGATCTCGAAAGCTTAGGCGCCACGTTTATCAAGTTGGGCCAACTGCTCTCCACGCGCGGCGATATGTTGCCGGAGCCTTACCTCGACGCGCTTTCGCGGCTGCAGGATCAGGTCGAGCCATTTCCTTACGAAGAAGTCGAGCAGATCGTTTCGTCCGAGTTGGGCGTGCGGATTTCGAAAGCCTTCGCAGAGTTCGACCGGGAACCGGAGGCGGCGGCCTCGCTGGCGCAGGTGCACCGCGCTTATCTGCGCGATGGCCGCGCGGTGGTCGTCAAGATTCAACGGCCGGGCGTGCGCGATCAAGTCGTCAACGATCTGGACGCGCTGGAAGAAGTCGCCGGCTTCATCGACGCGCACACCGAAGTCGGTAAGCGCTATGAATTCGGCAATCTGTTGGCGGAACTGCGCCGGAGTCTCTTGCGCGAGCTGGATTTTCAGCGCGAAGCGAGCAACCTCATCCGGCTGGGCGAAAATTTGCGAGAATTCGATAGGCTGATTGTTCCCGTGCCGATTGAGGACTTCACAACTTCGCGCGTGCTGACGATGGAGTACGTTGCCGGCAAGAACATTTCCAACCTGAGCCCGTTGCGTCTGCTCGAGCTCGAAGGCACCGATCTAGCTGACGAATTATTTCGCGCCTATCTGAAACAGATTTTGATCGACGGCTTTTTTCACGCCGACCCGCACCCGGGCAATGTGTTTCTGACCTATGACAACCGGATTGCTTTGCTCGATCTCGGGATGGTTTCGCATATCAATGAAACGTTTCAGGAGAAGCTGTTACAGTTGTTGCTGGCAATCAGCGAGGGCCGCGGTGACGAGGCCGCCGAGATTTCGATCAGGATGGGCGAGCCAAAATCCAATTTTGATAAGTCTGACTATAAGCATCGGGTCGCGAGTCTGGTCGCGCGGCAGGCGGACACGAGCCTGGAGCGCATCGACGCCGGCCACGTCGTGCTGGAAATTACCCGAATCTCGGCGGACTGCTGGTTTCGAATGGCGCCGGAGTTCACGATGATTGCCAAGACCCTGTTGGATCTGGATCGGGTGGTCTATACGCTGGCGCCGGACTTTGATCCCAACGCGATCATCAGACAAGAAGCCACCAATATTCTTACCCAGAGAATCGTGAAGAGCATTCGGCCGGGCGGCATTCTGAGCAGCGTGGTCGAGGTCAAAGAGTTCGTCGGAAAGTTTCCCGCGCGGGTCAACAAGATTTTGGACGTCGTGGGAAACAACGAAATGAAAATTAGTGTGGACGCTATTGACGAGCGGGTAGTCCTGGATGGTCTTCAGAAAGTTGCCAATCGCATTACCCTTGGGTTGATACTGGCGGCGCTAATCGTCGGCGCCGCGCTGATGATGCGCGTTGAGACATCGTTTCGCATTCTTGGCTATCCGGGCCTGCCGACGATCTTCTTTCTGCTGGCTGCAATGGCCGGCGTCGTGCTCGTCTTCAGCATCGTGTTCTATGACGTGAAGCCGAAAAAGAAAGACGGCGAAGACTAGTTATCTTTCTGATTCCAACGAGGAGTGGATTGAATTAGCTCGTCCAGCTCCTCGAGATTCGCCAGGACCTTCAAATCCAGTTCATTGCGAATCGCTGGGTCGTTGATGTCGATGATCGCGATCGGTGTTTCCTTGAGATCCTGATGCTCCCGGATCAGCCGCACGAGTAGAACCAGCGTGGGCAAATCAAGGTCGGTCAGGACCATTGTGGGACGCCTTGTCTCGGCAATCTTGAACGCCTCTTTGGCGTCGTCCGCGAACAAGACGTCATGGCCCTTCGCGCGAAGCATGGCGCTCATCTGCGAGCTGATTTCTGCAACATCCTCGACTACGAGGATCGTCCTTTTGGGTCTCCCATCCATGTTCACTCCCTTTCATGTCCGGGTTTGGTGATAAGCGCGAAAGCGTACAGACAGGCGAGTTTAAAAAGGGTAATTCGATTCCGAAAGGAATTCCCCCGAATGCCTACCTTTACTCCAGGCGCATGGTATCTTCTGTTCACCTGTGAAACCTGCAAATCAAAGCAAGTTCTCTTTCCTGATCTGTCTAAGGGCAAATCACAGATCACCGCTACTTACAGGGTGGCCTGCCCCAACTGTCGTCATGCTGGCTCTTATGACAGCGAGAACATAGAACGCTATCAGCATCCCTTAGAGGGAGACGGAAAAGCTTGACGGTATTATGTACGCGCTGAGACAAGATAGTCCCGTTTATCACCTTATTGATCCCCGCGCTGATCGAACCTTATGCGGCCTTCCCTTCGGGAAGGTACGGCTGAAGTCAAAGCCCTCTTTGACTCGCACTCCAACTCAGCCGCTCGACAAGACTCTGTGCCGACACTGTCTCCGATTGTCACAACCTCAATAACAGCAACTCCCATTAGGACATTACCCGGTTGCGACAATTTCCCGCTGAATTGAGGATGCACCCTGGGCGAGAGATTGTCTGTACGGTATCGCAAGCTGGCCAGTCGAAGACACAACAAGATCATGGTTTCGCAATCAGGGATGGATCTGGCTTGCTCATGAATCAGAGACCGGAGAGATAACCTGACGTTTCAGAGGCGGATATTCCGCTTTAACTATTGAATAACACTCGCAGGATGAGTTCTCGAGCCCTGATCGATCCAGGACTATTACCTTGCCGCGTCGATAGTCGATTGCGCGCATCTCGCGGAGCGTACTCGCGGCCACGCTGACGCCGGCGCGTCGCACTCCCAGCATGCGCGAGAGAAACTCCTGCGTAATCGCGAATTCATCCTGTTGTACGCGATCGTGGGTGAGCAACAGCCAGCGGGCGAGTCGCTGTTCGAGTGTGTGCGCTCGGTTGCAGCCGGCGGTTTGAGCTACCTGAGTAAACAGCGCATTGGTGAAACGCAAGAGAAGATTGAGCAGCAGGCCATCCTTTTGTACTTCGGCTTTCAAGTCACGCGCCGCCATTTTCAGCGCGTGGCCGTCGGCCTGGACCAGCGCCTGGTGTGGCGTGGTTTCGGCGCCGAGGACGACCGAAGTTCCCAGCATTCCCTCCCGGCCGATGACACCGGCTTCCACGGTTGCTCCATCCTCAAACGCAGCGAGCAGAGAGATAACCCCGGAGGTGGGAAAATAAACGTCCTCGACCGTCTGTGAGGGTTCGTAGAGTACGTGCCCGAGTTTCAAGGGCACCGGCCGTAACTTCATCGCGAACTTTTCCAATTCCGAACCGGGAAGCGCGGCCAGGATATTATTGGCTTGCGGTGAGTTCACTTCCGCCCTCGCGTTCCTGTGGCTTTGTGACACACGAAGCGCCGCGGTGCCAGGCGGCGATTATGGTTTCTTGGCATTTTGACCTCCCCTTGATCCAGTCCGCAGTGAAAAAACACAGCTGACGGCAAAAGGAAAGTCCCTAAGGCAGGCAGACCCGATGTCGAGAGATGGGTTTGAAAAGAACAGTTACCTTGCGATTACCAGTTTGACTATACGCGCACTAACTTGATCTGTCGACGCGGATGGTCCGTAATCGGAAGCCCAATACTGCATTTCTCTCATTTTGTACGGAAGCGGACAGATCGCCTCTCCCTTTTCCTTTAGGATGCACAGCCGAATACTGACGCGCAAACGGGGGGACAAGGAGGGTGATCCCTTCTCGGCGATGGGAATTCATCCTCCTTAAAACCTCTCTGCAATCCAGATTGTTTATCCGACTACACTGATCGCTCGGACAGGCGCGAAGATTAGAAGGCTTTATGGAGCCGAACATGAACAGACCGGACCGGTCAGGTTTGGCCGTTGCCCCCAAAGCAATTGCCCCCCAAACAAGACTCGCTCTCAAGACGCCCGCGATTCTGGTCGCCGAAGACGACAGCGATAGTCGCGAAATGATAAAGATTCTGCTTTGCTCGAAAGGCTATGCCGTAATTGAGGCGGCAGACGGTCTTCAGGCGGTGGAAGTTGCGCTGACGAGGTTGCCTGACCTGATTCTCCTGGATTTGCAGTTACCGCTGCTCGACGGCGTTAGGGTCACGAGGAATCTCCGCCAGCATCCGATGTTGAGAGCCGTACCCATCGTTGTGATTTCCGGCCACGATCCAAACGGTCACCGCCAAGCCGCGCTCGACGCGGGCTGCAATGACTACCTTTTGAAGCCGATTGATTTTGAGCGTCTTGAAGAAATTCTTCAGAGCAACGTGCCCTTGCCGGGCAAACAACGATGAAGTGTGACTCCTGACAAGGAATCAGCAAGGCGCTTGGGTATCTAACGACTCTGATTCTCGAAGTGCTACTACTTGAAAGCCAGCGCTCTTGGTTTGGCCCCCAAAATTGTTTCCCCTGCTGTCAGAATTAAGTAAGAACCAGAAAGGTGGTCCGCATTGAATTCCAGCAAGAGAGTCGCGACGATTTCATCCGGACAACATTGGAATGAACTTATGCGCCACTGGTCTTTTCCGTGCCCTGCATGTTGCCAGGTCGGAATACTGAGAACTGAAAGAGAGTCATGGTATGCGTGCCGCTACTGTGGATATGCTTTTGGAATTGAGCCGGCAGCGATGAAAGACAGCCAAAAGAGAATTGAAGATGGCTCACTTTTCAAGGTCGGGAGGATCTTGTGATGAATTGCCGCGAAGTTATGAGTGAGAACCCAGCCTGTTGCCTGCCGACCGACACCGTAAGTATGGCCGCCCGAGTCATGCGGCGGGAAGATATCGGCCCCGTGCCGGTCATTAGCGACGAGCAAAGCAAGCAGTTGATCGGCATCGTTACTGATCGCGATCTGGCTATCAGAGTTGTCGCCGAATCGCGCGATCCCAACCACACCCTGGTGTCCGATGTTATGACTTCAACAATCTTCGCCTGTCGGCCTGATGATGATCTGTCCACCGCCATCAAAGCGATGGAAGCACATCAAATCCGCCGCATCCCGGTAGTCGATGAAGACGGCCGGATCACGGGCATCATTTCGCAGCGTGACTTTGCGATCCGAATTCATCAGCCGGAAAGGACCGGCGAGATCGTCGAGGAGATATCGCAAGCAGCCTAACTCAGCCAGATGCTGACGCCGTTGCTTGAGTTGGCGAGATGGTCATGCCGTTTGTGCTCAAGTAAGCCCGGACTTTCGGTGGGACGTTCCGACGCAGCAGAGCATTCCGCACCTTCCATTGCGCGGCCGCGTTCATCTCAACCAGGAAGCGGATCTCCTTCGCTTCCAGCAAAGCGATCGGGACGCCATCGCGATAGAGCACTCGGTTTGACGAGGCCGACGAAAGTCGCGAACCCGGCGTGATTACTCCGACCAGATTCAGCGGGTCGGCGGCGCTAATCGAAATCAAAGTTTCGTCCGGCGCGGCGCGACGAATCGATCTGAGGAGTTGCACGACTTCCGTCGAAGCAAACTGCTCACCTGAAAATCCGCCCACAAAACGGCCGCCGCGGAGCTCTCCGCGCGCCTCCAAGCGCCGGTAAACTCTCAAGAGATCGCGCCATGGCACATTGATCGATTCGCGTTCGAGGACCTTGCGAAAAACGACGCCGTAACGCGCGAGCAGCTTGTGCGCCACTGCGTCGATTGCGTCCCGATCGATAGATTGATTGCCGTTGCTGCCGTTGCCAGGCACATTCGGGAAGGGGGCCGGCCCTTCTCGTT
>DATGVD010000103.1:0-3571 GCA_035300785.1 Pyrinomonadaceae bacterium
CGGCGCGTGCGCTGCACTGTTTCAGCAAGCCGGTGGTCACACGAAAAGCAGTCGGCAGTAGGCAGAAGGCAGTAGACCACAAGAACTCTCCCTAATCCGCTCGCAAAGCACCCGGTCGCTAACGCTCCCGGTTCTCTACCAACTCCATGAAACCAAGCCCGGTTTGGTTGTATCTTTTCAGGGAGTGGATGTAGTCTGTTGACCGCTCTTTCCCGATTTATACTTCTTAGCGCAACACCTTAGAACCCTGCGAAGGAGATCGTCGTTTCGGTGTCATCGGCAGCAGCCGCAAAAAGCAGTAGGCAGTCGGCAGTAGGCAGTAGGCAGGAGTCGGTGACAGGCTCGCCGTCGACTCTGGCGGGCCTGTGTCTGGAGGCTATTGCCCGGCACAACAAACCGGACGCGGTCAGCGAAAAGCGCGGCGACGAGTGGGTGCGCATCTCTGCCGAAGAGTTTGTGCGCCGCGTGCGGCGCATCGCGCTCGGCCTCGGCCACCTCGGCATCCGCGCCGGCGATCGCGTGGCGCTGATTTCCGAGAACCGGCCCGAATGGTCGATCGCCGATTTGGCGATTCTCAGCATCGGCGCCGTCACCGTTCCAATCTACACGACGCAAGCCGTCGATCAGATTCAATTCATTCTGAAGGACTCAGGCGCGCGCGCGCTGATGATTTCCGGCGGCAAGATCCTGAAACACGCTCGCGAAGGCTTCGACGGACTGGATCAACTCCAGCATGTCGTCGTGTTCGATACGAAATCCGCGGCGGGTGTTGGAGGGGCCACGCCTCTGGAAAGTATCGAAGCGCGCGGCGCGGCCCTCGAGCGCGAAGACGCGAGCGCGTTCGACAATCTACTTGCGCGTGGGCGCGCGGACGATCTGGCGACGATCATTTACACTTCGGGCACGACCGGCGAGCCCAAAGGCGTCATGCTCACCCATGACAACTTCATCTCCGATGTGCGCTCGATCACGAACGGGCTGCCGATTTTCCCGACCGACGTTTCGCTTTCAGTGCTGCCGCTGTCACACATCTTTGAGCGCACCGTCTTCTATGTCTTTTGTTACATGGGCGTGTCGGTCAATTACGCGGCGTCGTTCGATAAGGTCGGCGAGTACCTGCGCGAAGTCCGGCCGACGATCATGACGGCGGTGCCGCGTTTGTTCGAAAAGGTCTATCACCGCATCATCAAGAAAGGCATGTCTGCCGGCGGAGTTAAGAGCAAAATCTTTGCGAGCTCGCTCGCCGTGGGACAACGCGTGGCTGAGTTGAAAGACAAAGGCAAGCGCGTGCCGGTTTCCCTCGCTTTGCGTCACGCGGTGGCCGACCGTTTAGTGTTTACGAAATGGCGCGAAGGCATCGGCGGTCGCTTGCGTTACTTTGTTTCCGGCGGCGCGCCGCTGTCGCCGACGCTCTCGTATTCGTTCCTGGGCGCGGGCATAAACATTCTGCAGGGCTATGGCATGACCGAAACTTGCATCGTGTGCGCCAATCGTCCCGGCGACAATCGCGTCGGCTCAATCGGCAAACCCTTCGCCGGAATCGAAGTGGCCATCGCCGCCGACGGCGAGATGTTGGTGCGCGGGCCAAATGTGATGCGCGGCTACTACGGTCATCCCGAAGCGACCCTCGCGGTGATGAGCGACGGCTGGCTGGCGACCGGCGACGTCGGTTACGTGGATGACGACGGCTATGTTTACCTGACCGATCGCAAGAAAGATCTTTTCAAACTCTCGAACGGAAAATACATCGCGCCGCAACTAATCGAAAGCCTCTTGAAGCAAAGCGAGCTGGTCAATCAGGTGGTCGTGGTCGGCGCCAGCCGCAAATTTCCCGTTGCGCTGATTGTTCCTGACTGGGAAGCGCTCCGGCATTCGCTGAGCGTCGCGGGCGCACCGGTCGCCGAAAAGCATTCGGAAATTAGCCAGAGCCAAGCCGCAATCAAGATGGTCCAGCGCGACGTAACGATGATTACTGCGCACCTGGCGGACTATGAACGCGTCCGCCGGGTGGCGTTGCTGCCGGAAGAGTTTTCGATCGATAGCGGCGAACTCACGCCTACTTTGAAAGTAAAACGCCGCGTGATAGATGAAAGATACGGCCAGCTGATCGATGAGTTATACGGATCGGGCTGACGGCAATCGCATTGACACTTCCCGCTGACGTTCAAGAATAATCCAAAACGCCGGTTTGCATAGTCATCTTCCATTCATTGCCAACCTTCGAATAGACTTTGCAGGTACGACCTTTCCAGTGATTTTCCCGACCGTCCCGATCAATCCACAGCGTATCTATGTCGACTACGGCGAAGGCGCCATCGCCTTCCTTTGAGATTTCGATTTTCTTAATCTCCCGCTGATTGCGCGCGAGACGATGAGTATCAAAGAGTTCCTGCCAGCCGCGCTGCCAACGCTCGTCGTCATGTCTGCCCCATTCGATCACCCAATCCAACGGATCGTGTGATTGGGGCGTGCGCGGCCACGGCCAGACCATGTCCGGGTGAAAGACAGTCATCAACAGATCAACATCCTGAGTGTCCCAGGCGCGCGTCTCGCGATTGACGATTTCTTCGATTTGCTTTCTGACGTCGTCGTTCATTGTTCTGCCTCTCCCAGAGGGAGAGAGCCGGGGTGAGGGGTTGAGGCTTACCGTCAACTAGTAAGCCCTCACCCTAACCCTCTCCCAGAGGGAGAGGGAATCAAGGCGAAGAAGGCGCAGAGGATTTTGAGTCGCTCTGCGCCTTCCGAAAAAACATCGTGGCTGCGTTCTAGAACGTGAACTTAACCGCCAACTGCACCTGCCTTGGATCGCCGACGCCCTGCCGCAAGAAACCGTCGAAGTTAAAGAGACTGGGTGCGGTGAGAGAATTCTGATTTCCAGGGCCGGAAAGCGAATTGATTCGGTTATCCCTGTTAAAAGTATTGAACATTTCCACGGTGGGGATCAGCTCGTACCGCTCGCCAAATTTAAATGGCCGCGCCAAACGCCAATCGAACGAGAAATAGTCATTGTCCTTACGCAGCGTGTTGCGATTGGTGGCAGTGCGCGTGGCGGGCGTGGCTGGCTGCGCTGAGCGCGCCTGAACGCGCGGAACGAATTCCAAGTGCCACGGCAAATCCGCATACATGTAGAAATTGAACTTGTGCTTGATATCGCGATCCGAGAGTGCGTAATCCAAACCCAGGTTAAAGATATTGAACGACCGATCGGTAAAGGGATCGCGCTCGTTCGAATCGTCATCCTTATCTTTCGAGAGTACATAGTTCCACTCGAATTGATATCGCTTGCTGAGACGCTTCTTCATACCCACGGTGAAACCGTCGTAGAGCGACTTGCCGACGGCGCTGGTAACGAACACGTCGCCCAGCGTGGGGAACAAGCCTGTGGTGCCGTAATTCAGGAAACGAGTCAGGTGGACGCCTTTCGAGTGGGTGAAGTCAAAATACAACGAAAGATCGCGTGCGATTTGCTGCTCGAATTGTACGTTCGCGGTGTAGATTCGCGGGTTAGCGTAATTCTTACTAAACACGCGCACGGAGGCGCCGAAAGGAATGCCCCCCGACGGTGGCACGG
>DATGVD010000104.1:0-2521 GCA_035300785.1 Pyrinomonadaceae bacterium
GTCGAACTGCCTGTATTCTCGAAATGCGCTCGTGAAGCTGGGTTGCTGGCGGATCAGCGACACCAGTTCAAATTCCCACCCTCGGACCTGGCTACTGTCAGCATCAATTTCTTTACCACGCCGGCCGGCCGAATTGGCTGAGTAGGTTCAAGAGAAATGAAGGGTCGAGAAGCAAGACCGCAATTTCAGATATTTCGAAGAAGAGATCGTGTTGGACAATTATTGTACGGCCGCGCCAGTTGATCTCGGTGCTTCAACTTCGGGCTTCCCGGATGCGTCCACCAGTTCAACCGGGCCGTATTTCTCCAGGATCGTCTTGATCTTGCTTGCATCGCCCACAGCGACCACCTGCATTGTTGCGGGATTGATGTATTTTTTCGCCACGCGTCCGACGTCGTCTGCCGTGATCGCCGCGATCTGCGCCGGATATTTATCCCAGTACTCGACAGGGAAGTTGTATGTTTTCCGCGTGATCGCGTACCCGATCAATTGCTGCGGGGATTCAAGCGACAATGCAAAACGCGCTACGACAGAGTGCCGGGCTGCCTCGAGTTCGTCTTCCGGCACTTTCTCATCGCGAATCCGGTTCAACTCGCGCAGGAACTCCGTCATCGCTCCGTCGGTCACTTCCGTGCGGAGGTCGCCGCCCGCTGTCCATGGGCCGGCATACTTTCGGGCGATCAAATTGCTATAGACGCCGTAGGTGTAGCCTTTCTCTTCGCGCAGGTTCAGGAACAACCGGCTCGCCGATCCGGCGCCCAACACTTCATTCAGAACCACCAATGCCGGGTAGTCCGGATCGCTGCGTTCGATCGCGAGATTGCCCATCAACAAAGTAGTCTGCACCGACCCTGGCCGGTCGACCAGAAATACTTTCCCTTTGGCGACAGGCGGCGGGCCCGCAGGGAAAGTTACAGACGCTTTTGAACGTTGCCACGCCGCCAGCCATTGGCGCAGCTTGGGGATCAACGTTGCGGCGTGCACGTCTCCTGAAATCGCCAGGATGGTGTTCTGCGGCGCGTAACGTTTCTCATGCCAGTCCGCCAGCATCGTTGAAGTCAGCGAATCTACCGACTCCGGCGTGGCCGATACGACAGCAGCGGGGTATTCGCCGTACAACGCGCGACTCAAGGTCTGGTTCGCCAGGAAATTAGGCTGCGAACGCTGCTGCAAGAGAGCAGGCTTCGCACGCGCCTTGTATTGCTCCAACTCGTCAGCTGGAAAGCTCGGACGGAGGAGAACGTCCATCGCCAGCGCGAACCATTGTTCGAAAGTGTCCGACAACCCCGACGCGAACAGAGTGGCCGAACCGGAACCAAACCCCGCTGAGGCGGAAAGCGACGCGCCGAGCGAGTCAATCTGCTCGGCAATTTGCTTGCTTGTGCGCGTCTTCGTGCCTTCTTCCAGCATCCGCGCCGTTGCGCCGGCAAGTCCGGGCTGCTTCGCCGGCTCGTAAAGAGGGCCTGCGCCGTTGATGTCGAATTGCACTGTGACCAGCGGGAAGCGATGATCTTCGAGGATCATCACATTGATTCCATTCGAAAGGGTCGCCTCGACGGGACGCGGCAGCTTTACTTGCAGGATTTCCTTAGACACCGGCGCGCGATTCAGCCGCTCGACCTTGCTCGTGGGGATTGATTTATCTTGGGCCGATTCACCCTGGCTCCAGCCCGTCGCGGCTGCGGCCAATATGCCTACGGCCGCTACTGCCAACGCCAGGGGTTTCATCTTTAAATTGAATTTCATCGAACTTCCTCCGTGCCCTTAGCGGGCCGGTGCTTTCTGCGCCTCTGCCTTTGGAGTGGTCAGCACAACCGTGCGTTGCGTTTCGCCAAGATACTGGCGGGCCACGCGGCGTATGTCGGCCGGCGTGACTTCGTTGTAGTTTGCGAGCGTCGTATTGATCAGATTCGGATCGTGGAAGTACACCGCGTATCGCCCCAGCGTCCGCGCGCGGCTCATCGTATTCGTCAGCGACTCAGCCTGCTGCAGTCGGTCTTGAATGCGTATTTTTTCGAGTTCCGCGGTGGTCACACCATCGGTTTTGACGCGTTCGAACTCTTCGTAAATCAATTTTTCTACCTCCGCCGCGTCCTGCCCTGGCTTCATCATCGCAAGGGCCTGGAAGAGCGCGGTACCGCGGCGCATGTCGATTCCGCCGGCCACCTGCAACGCCACCGCTTTTTCCTTTACGAGCTTCTGGTAGAGCCGCGAGGACGGACCGCCAAACAAAATATCGCCGAGCATGTCGAGCGCGTACCAATCGGGTGTATTCCCGGGGACAGTTTTGTAGACAACGTCAAGACGCGGCAGTCGCGCGAACGAATCTTCAATCGTCGTTTTGCGCTCCTTTGTTTGTGCGGGTTCGGCCATGTCCACCGGCGGTGGCGCGGGCTGCTCAGGGATCTCTTCGAAGTATTTCTTTATTTTTTCGGTGGCTTCGGAACTCTTGAAATCTCCCACGAGGGTTAACACAGCGTTGTTTGGCGCGTAGTACGTCTTGAAAAACTGCGTCACGTCC
>DATGVD010000105.1:0-4997 GCA_035300785.1 Pyrinomonadaceae bacterium
ACGGCGTCGCGCATGGCGTTCGCTTCGACCACAAACGAAACATTGTACTCTGAGGATCCCTGAGCGATGGCGATAATGTTTATGCCTTTCCTCCCCAGCGCACTGAACGTGCGACCGGCAATGCCCGGCGTACCTCGCATCCTATCACCTACCACCGCGATGATGGCAATCTCTGAGTTTACCGTGATGTGCTCAACATCATGATGAACCAGATCGGACGCGAATGCCTTCTGTAAGGCCTTCATAGTGCGCGCCGCGTCCGCGAAATCAACGATGAAGCATATGTCGTTTTCAGACGAGGACTGCGAAATCAGAAGCACATTGGCGCGCACGCTGGCCACAGTTTCAAAAGTCCTGGCCGCGACGCCAATTACCCCGACGATGCCCCGTCCCCCAACTGTGATTAAGCTGACATTGCTGATTGCGGTAATTCCTCGAACACCATTATTTGTCGGACGTCCATTCCGCGTGATTTTGGTCCCAGGCTGGGAAGGCGAAAAACTGTTGCGAATCCAGACCGGAATTCCAGCTTCGGCAACCGGCCGCAGCGTTTTTGGATGAAGCACCTTTGCGCCGAAGTAAGCCAACTCCGCCGCTTCGTTGTACGAGATCTCGCGCAGCAGACGAGCTTCCGGCACCAGCCGTGGATCGGTTGAAAGGACCCCGTCCACATCAGTCCAAATGATAATCTCATCAGCATCGAGCGCTGCTCCGATAGTGGTAGCAGAATAGTCTGAGCCGCCCCGCCCCAGGGTGGTCAGCGAACCATCAACAGTAGCCCCGATGAAGCCGGTAACTACCGGTGTTACCCCCCGATCCAGCACCGGCCGTAACCGAGCGGTCGCTCGCTCGCGCACCTGATCCATCAGAGGCTCTGCCTGTTCATAGTTGTCATCAGTGATAACGACTTCAGTAGCTTCAACGACTTCACTTGAAACACCCAACTGGTCCAGGGCGGCGGCCATCAAGCGAGCCGAGACTCGCTCGCCAACACTGGAAACAACGGCCAGCGTGCGCGGCGTTAATTCGCGCAGAAGCGTGATACCTCGGCAGAGGCTCGTCACTTCGCCGACGATTCGCTCCACTTCAGCCACAAGTCGGGAACGCTCTGCCTCGTCCTTGATTAAGGCGGCAGCGGCGGCAGTATGTTGATTAAGCAAGGCATTGGTAGTCTCTCGAGATTCAGTGTCATCTCCGGTCGCTGACTGGCGGGCTGCCAGGATAAGACGGTTCGTCACGCCGCTCATTGCCGAAACGACGACTACCACGGCGCCGTCGCGCGTGGCGCCGGCAACGATGTCGGCTGCGCGCCTAATGCACTCGGCGTTACCGACGGACGTGCCCCCGAATTTCATTACCTGAAGTTTACTTCTCATCGTGAGTAATCAAGGGACTAGACAGGTTGAACGCTGCGGCTATAAACCTCTCGCCCATACGGAGTTGTCTTCAAATAAATCTCTTCCTCCGCGTCAAACGCAAATCGCCGACTCTCGTCCTCTGACTTCTGACTGACTTCCGGCCTCTGCTTTCGGTTTCGCTCCATCTTTCATCAGCTTGTATTCAACCGAATCTACCAGCGCTCGCCAACTAGCTTCGACGATATTAGCCGAAACGCCGACGGTACCCCATTGCTTCTGGCCGTCGCTTGAGGTAATCAGCACGCGTACAAGACTCGCTGTGCCTGACAAGGCACCGATGACGCGAACCTTGTAATCCACCAGATATACTTCGCCAAGCGAGGGAAAGAACTTCTCCAGCGCGCGACGCAGCGCCTGATCCAACGCGTTGACCGGTCCGTTGCCGGTGGCCGCCGTGTGCTCCACGCGATCTCCGACCTTGATCTTGACGGTCGCCTCGCTCATCGGCATCAAAGCGCCGCGATGCTCGTCGATGACGCGAAATCCCAAAAGCTCGAAATATGGTTCCGGCGCACTGCGCAATTTATGTACGAGCAGTTCGAAGCTGGCCTCCGCAGCTTCAAACTCAAAGCCGTCGTGCTCAAGTCGTTTCAGTTCTGCCAGCACGCGCTCTTCTTCGTCCAGTTGCATTCCCAGCTCGCGAGCTTTGGCCAGCAGATTCGCTCGGCCTGAAAGATCAGAAACCAGCACGCGCCGTCGATTGCCGACTGTCTCCGGGTAGATATGCTCGTAAGTCTCTGGATTACGTTCGACTGCCGAGACGTGCACACCGCCTTTGTGCGCAAAGGCACTGTCGCCGACGAAGGGTGCGCGAGAATCAAGCGAAAGGTTGGCGATCTCGGCGACAAAGCGCGCCGTCTCGCGCAACTTCTGCAAACGCTCATGGCCTATAGTTTGGTGGCCCAGCTTGAGCTCGAGATTGGGGATGATTGAACAAAGGTTGGCATTACCGCAGCGCTCGCCGTAACCGTTGATCGTTCCCTGAACATGCGTCACTCCCGCCGAAACTGCCGCGAGCGTATTAGCCACGGCCAACTCTCCGTCGTTGTGACTGTGAATGCCGAGGGGCACCTTAATCTCTTCAATGACTGTCCGAGTGATGCGAGCCACATCGTCGGGAAGACTGCCGCCGTTTGTGTCGCAGAGCACGATGCGGTGGGGTTTTCCGTTCGCGGCCGCGCGTAACGTAGCCATCGCATATTCCGGACTGGAGCGGTAGCCGTCAAAGAAGTGCTCGGCGTCATAAATCACGAAGGGCACCCGCTCGGAAAGGTAAGCTACTGAATCTTCGATAATTTCCAAGTTTTCGTCGAGGTCTATTCGCAGGGCGTCAGTCACATGCAACACCCACGACTTACCGAAGATGGTTACTACGGGCGTTTCGGCCGCCAGCAGGGACTGAATACTTGGATCCTCGCGGCACGATAGATTTCGGCGGCGCGTCGATCCAAAGGCAGCGATGGCCGCTTGTTCCAGTTTCAGATCGCGCACCCTTTCGAAGAAAGCAACGTCGCGAGGATTTGAGCCCGGCCACCCTCCTTCGATGATGTCCACACCAAGCGCGTCGAGTTCCTCAACGATGCGACATTTGTCGGCCACCGAAAAATTGACGCCCTCGCCCTGGGTTCCGTCGCGCAGAGTTGTGTCGTAGATTTCGATTCGATTAGTCATGGATGCTGAGCTTTACCTCGAGCGCCGAAGCAAGCGGCGAAAAGGCTTTTGATTTATTACTGGTCACCCCTGCTTCACTCTTCAGATTTCTATGCTTGAAAGCATGTGCGCCGCCGGCATAGCTGGCGACCACCTGGCCATTACCGAAAAGCTTGTACTTGTAAGTTGTCAGACCCTCGAGACCGACCGGCCCCCGCGCATGCAGCTTGCCGGTGCTGATCCCCACCTCTGCGCCGAGGCCATAACGAGAGCCATCAGCAAAGCGCGTTGAGGCGTTGTGGTAAACGCCGGCCGCATCAACTCTCGCCATGAACCGTGATACTGCATTGCTGTCCTCAGTGACTATCGCTTCCGTATGACCAGAGCCGTAGCGATCTATGTGCTCGATAGCGTCCTCCGCGCTGTCGACAATCTTGATCGAGATGATCAGATCCGAATACTCAGTGGCCCAGTCTCCGTCAGTGGCGGGGACAAGATCGCCGGCGCCAGCCAATGTGATAGTGCGCGGACAGCCCCGCACCTCGACTCCCGTGGTTCTGAATCGCGCGATCATGTCCGGTAAGAACCGCCCGGCAACCTGCTCGTGAACCAGCAACGTTTCCATTGCATTGCAGGCGGCGGGGTACTGCACCTTCGAATCGAAAGCAATCGCCAGTGCCTTGTCTAAGTCAGCCGCGCGATCGACGTAGACATGACAGATTCCCTCGCCGTGTCCGAGCACGGGAATGCGACTGTGTTCGCCGATGTAGCGCACGAACTGCTGCGAGCCGCGCGGAATGATCAAATCGATCTCCTGATCAAGGCTAAGCAACTCTGCGACATCTTCGCGCGTCCGCAGGAGGTTGATTGACGCAGGTGGAATGTCCAGAAAGTGACTGAGCGCCTCTCGCCAGATCGTCACGAGCGCCTGACTGGTATGTGCAGCTTCCGCTCCAGCTTTGAGGATTACAGCGTTGCCGGATTTAAGAGCCAGCGCGGTAACCTGCGGCACCACTTCCGGACGCGCCTCGAAAATAACTCCAATCAGACCGATGGGACACGACTCTTTATAAAGCGTCAAACCATCGTCCAACTCGGTTGCAGCAAGCTGTCGACCCAAAGGATCCGGTAAAGCAGACACCTCGAGCACGCAACGAGACATCGCGGCGATGCCTTGCTCGTTAATCTGCAAGCGCTTGAACAAAGCCCGTGACATTTGTCCACCTTCGACCGCGCGGGCTGCATCATGGCAATCGCGCTGATTGGCAACCATGATTTCCAACTTGCGCTGCTCAATCGCATAGGCAGCCGCCTTCAAAGCTGCGTTACGGCGATCGCCAGGCAGCAATGCCAGCAGGCGCGCGGCCGCCCGAGCACGCCGAGCTATCTCGGCAACATTTGCCGAACTAGTCCTCTGTTTCGCGAAGGTGCTCAAGATGTTTATCCGTCGCTTGTGGCACGGGTGTCCCGCCCGGGAATCACGTGCAAGCTGCGCCTACCATAATCAACCTGACCCAATCTGCGAGTTATTTTCGGGAGGCCGTTCCGTGATAACCATGTTGTCGCGCGTCACCAGCACGCTGCTCTTCAACCCACTTCTTTCTCCGCACTGATCTATAAACGGTGCGGTTTTTGCGCTTGCACAGTTCGCCATCCCGCGCGCGAACTCGCGGCCTTCTGGCCCGGCAATGCTGACCACATCCAGCGAAGCGAAATCGCGTTCGATGCGGATCACACCCGACGCCAGCAGGCTGGCTTTGCCTCGCAGGATGGCGTCGCGCGTGCCCGCGTTTACGACAACGCGTCCCCGCGCGTTGGCCGCATAAGCGATCCAGCGGCGTTTGCCATGCATGCGCGACGATGAAACGAATACTGTGCCAATTTGTTCGCCCGCGAAGACACGATCGAGCGTGTCAGGCATCGTGCCGT
>DATGVD010000106.1:0-23382 GCA_035300785.1 Pyrinomonadaceae bacterium
CCAGAGCGCCGGCCGCTCCACCCATCAATGTCAGGTAGTCTCTTCTGTTAATTCTCGCCATGCGTTACGCTCCATCTTCAAGACGTTCGGATTTACTCGATGGTTGACGCCGCGGAGAATTGTCGAACCTTCGCAGCGAGCCATGCATTGATGTTAACAAATAACGCCGGGGTGGAGACGATGGAATCGTTTGGCTGAGCCGTCGTCTCCAGCCGATTTGGGTCAATCAGAAGTTGATTCGGATCGATCCCTGCATCACCCGCGGCGAACGAGCAGTGCGCGGCGACCCAAAAAGATTATTCGTTTGGGAGACCTGGCCCAACGTCGTAGCTGCGCACCGCGCCGGGGCCGCCGTCGATCCGAACGTTCCTGAATTGTACACAACGGCCGATCCTGCCGAACAGCTTCCGGTGCTCGGAAGAGCGCTGACTGCTCCGTCTGGGGCAAAGGTCATTGACCCATTAATGTCCGAGAAATTCGTGTGATTGAAAATGTTATAGACCTCCCAGCGAAGTTGAATTTCTCGCCTTTCGCCTATCTTGATGTTCTTGAAGAACGCCAGGTCGTTGTTAAAAGTCGCGGGCTGGCGGATAAAGTTTCTACCCAAATTGCCGATGTCCCCCGCAGAGCTTGGTTTGCCGAAGCATGCCGGATTGATTGCATACGTCTGACCGCTCGCGTCTTTCGAACCAACCAACTTGTTTGGATCGCAGAGCAGCACCGGGCGGGCGTTGATGTCACCGCCAGTGAAGTCGGTGATACCCGTCCACGTGCAGGTCACATTAGCTCCTGCGGTGGTTGACGAACCTGGCGCCAGAACGAAACCCGGCGCACATTCAGTGCCGGTGGGAAGGTAAGTCTGTCCTTTGCTGATAGTGTAACTTGCGCCGCTATAAGTGAAGTTCAACCCGGTCCCGCTGCCAAACGTTTTCGGTTTACCGCTGGCGTACGAGGTAGTTCCGGAAATCTGGAAATTATCAAACAAGAGTTTGACGAGCTTGTTGTTCCAGTGCCGGCTCAGGCCGGGCAAGTCATAGATGTAATTAATCGTGAAGATATGAGTCTGATCAAAATCAGAAGGGCCATAGTTAAATGCTCGGTAAGGGCGGCCGGCACTCACATCCGACGAGTCGTCGTTGGCATAGTCCAAAGACCTCGACCAGGTGTAAGCAACACCGTATTGGAAGCCGCGGGTGTAGCGGCGATTTACCTGAACCTGGAGGGCGTTGTAGTTCGCGACACCCGACCACGTGGTTTGGTTGATGTCGCCGTAGCCCTTGTAGGGACGCAGGAAATTATCGCCTAGCACACCGGTGGTGTGCGTCCCGTTTATGTTGGCCGTAGAAAACGGGTTTCTGGTGCAACCAAGGCTGACTAGAATGTTGCAGTTTGCCCCAGCCGGATTCAGATCGATGAAGTGCGCGTTGTCGGGAACCTGGTTAATGTTCCGTCGTTCGCCCAGGTGCCGGGTCTGCGATCCCACGTAGGCGACTTCTACGACTGTCTTGTAACCGATATCCTGCTGGATACCGAGCGTGAAGTTATAAGTGGTTGGGGTCTTGGAGTTCACTTCAACTGCGGCCACCGTGCTCGGCGCATTCAACGCCCCACCAATGAGGTTGAGAAGGTTGTCGATGTTGCCAAAACTTACCGAAAAGCTTCGCTGCAATGGCGGGTTTCCGCCCAGACTGCTGGCGCCGCCCGTACCGCCGCCAACTCGCGGAGCATGATAAACGCCACCCATCGCGCGCACAACCGTCTTGCCCTTGCCGAGAACGTCCCACGCAAAACCAACCCGCGGTTCAAAGTCGAACGATTTTGTTTTTCTGAATCCACGAGGTGCATTCGGGTCGGTCGCCAGCACCATCCCATTTGCCAGATCACCGGTTCCGGGAACAAACGTGCCAACGAGATTAGTGTTCGTTTGCAATTGAGCTACCGTAGGATTTGGAAGGTTCCGCGGATCAAGTGCGCGTCGGTTCGCAGTGGGGCAAGACGCCGCGGTCATGCTAATGGGCGTGACGGTTGTACCACTGATACTCACACAAACCGGAACATAAAGGAGCGGCGCGTTAGCCGGATTGTAGCGCGACGGATCAAAGTTTGCCCCTTGCGCATCGCGCTGGAAAAACGGCGTGTGATAGCCCACGCGGAGTCCATAGTTAAGAGTCAATCGCCGATTAAACCTCCACTCGTCCTGCGCATACGACTGCAAGAGGTGAATTTCATTATTAGTGAAAGGGCGACTGCTCTGTTCAGAGTAGCTGTTGAAATTCCCCAGCAACGCGTTCGCGTATGCGTAGCCCGTACTTCCGAGGGCAGTTGTGAATGCCGTGGCCGTGCTAAAGCTGAGTGTCCCGGACCAATTTCCGCCTGGCGCCTCGCTATTGAGCAGACGCTCGAAATAGGTGCCGAATTTAAGGCTGTGGTTTCCATGAGTGACGGAGACATTGTCGGCGAACGACGGCTTGATATAGTCGTTGCCAGTCTCGCCCCAGCGATTCAGCCAGTTGATATTCGCCGGCGTACCGGCGACGCTGGTCCAGCCGCTGGCGATAGGAACCAAATTCATTGTGTTGTTTTGTGGGAAGAGTTGCGGTGCTGAGTAGCCAATGGCTGTCCGGGTCAACCGCTCGGCGATGCCGGTGGAAGGAATGAATCCTTCCGAGTCGTGCCGCATGCCAAAATTGAACTCATTGACGATGCTCGGACTGAGGATGTGAACCCAGTTCGCCGACCAGCCGTTATCCTTGTAAAGATAGTGCGAGAGGATTCCCCACCGATTCGCGTCGCCGCCGGGCCACCCGGAAGTGCCGAGTCCTTCGTTATCTGAAGTCCACCACTGGCCCTTCCAGTAAACGCTGTCCTTGTTCGTCGGTTTGGCGTCGATGCGGACGACATAGCTGTGTTTTGGGACATCAACGCTTTTCTGTGCGACAAAGCGACCGGGGTTGCACAGTATGGGTGAATTAGGCAATGGAAAGAAGTTGAGCAAGTTCTGCATGCTCTTATTAATGCGAGAAGCGGGAATCACATTATTGACGATTGCACCGCCTGTGGGATCGGCTAACGAGACCGCACTTGGGAGTCCAGTCGTAGCATTGCACCCAGTAATGGACTTGGAAAAGTCACCGGTTCGCTCCAAAGCTGTCGGCACAGTCACGGTAACCGGATCAGTCGGTGTGATCGTATGCGGCTTTTCCAATGAGACAAAAAAGAAAGCCTTGTTCCTGGTTAACGACGGGCCGCCTTCCCCAAAGCGCGGCAACGGCAAAGGCCCGCCGACGTTGAAGCCCGGAATCTTGTGTCGGTAAAGCGGCTTCGCCAGGGCCGACTTGTTGATGAAAAAGGGCGTCCCATTGAGCGACTCATTCCGCACAAAGTAATAGGCACTGCCGCGATACTCCTTGCCGCCGCCTTTGGAGACGATGTTGATGATAGCGCCGCCATTGTTGCCGTACTCGGCCGCGTAGTTATTCCGGAGCACTTTTACTTCACCGACTGCGTCCTGGTTGATCGTCATACTGATCTTATTCGAGCCACTGGGTTCGCTGGCGTTGAGGCCGTCTATTGTGGTCACGGTTGAGCGCCCCCGCTGTCCCGAGATATTGGGCAAGTTAGTGCCGAAGCCTTCACCTACCGCTTCGATGTCATCGTCATTCGACGTCCCTGGAATCAAGCGCAGCAGGGACGTGATGTCTCGTCCTTTCGTCGAGATGAGACTCAATTGATCGGCCGTCAGCCGCGCCGTGAGATCACTGCTCTCTTTTTCAACGACCGGCCCTACGCTGGTCACCGTTACCATTTCGGAGAGTTGGCCCGGCTGCAACTTCATCTCGCCCAGGGCCAGGTTTTCATTCGCGCTCAGCACCACGCTCTTCTGCTCGAGGGTCTGAAAACCCTTCTGTTCGATCCTGATCGCGTATGCCCCGGGCTGCACGGCCGTGAAGCTGAATCTTCCGGCGTCGTTGGTTGTCAGAGTTCGCGCGTCGCCTTTAAGATCGCCGACCAGCGTAACAGAGGCGCCGGGAACTGCGGCGCCATTCGTGTCAGTGGCAATTCCGCTGATTGTGCCGGTGACCGTTTGAGCGACAGCAGCCGTGCTCAGCAGCATCGACGCCAACAGGCCAAGAAAAAGCCTTGACGGGGTACGATCAAGGCAGGGCAGCAAAGCTTTATGCTTCAAGATGAACATGGTGGTCTCCTTTATGGGTTGGCTCGATAAGCAAACCACGGCGCTCAATGCGGCCGGGCGAACTTCTATTCAACACTTACTAAGCAGCTTTGAAGGTTACCTAACGCCAAAAACCAGATAAGAACGGTATTCGCCGGGGACTCTCCCCCCCACAAGTAATCAAATGATCTGCAGGCTAACTTCAGGCCGATTGGATTACACCATTAATCGCCGGCTTTGCAGGTATGTTACCGGTAACGGATACTAAGCCGGTACCGGTAACGCTGTCAAGAGTTTTTTAAGATTTCTTTTGGGATTTTTTCCTAACCCCGGGAGCCCCGCAGCTTTTTCGTTCGCCTCGTCTACGTTCGGGTCCCGTTGGGGGCTACCATCTCTCGAGCGGTAAGTCTAAAAATCAAATCTCCCCAAGGATCTCTTCTGCGCCGTCAGCGGCATTGCAAATGTAGATCTCCGGCGCGAGCCCAGTCGCCTTCTGATATCCTTCCGCCACAGTGCGTTTGAATTCTCCAACGCCTTCCGATGCGACCAGGTTGATCGTGCAACCGCCGAATCCGCCGCCCATCATCCGCGCTCCGAAGACACCCGGCACAGTTCGGGCCAGCTTTACCATGACATCCAGTTCGTCGCAGCTAACTTCGTAATCGTCGCGCAGGCTACGGTGAGATTCATCCATCAAGCGTCCGAATTCTGAAAGATCGCTTCGTTCAAGGGCAGCGGCAGCCCTCACCACGCGCGCGTTCTCACTAATCACGTGCCGACATCGCCGGTAAACTAACTCCGGCAAGTCAAAACCATGCGATTCGAGATCCGCCATGGTCACATCGCGGAGCGCCCTCACGTCCGGGAGTCTTTGGGCAAGGTGGCCTACACCTTCCGCGCATTCGGCGCGGCGTTTGTTGTATTCCCCGCCGGCCAATTCGTGTTTGACCATTGTGTTGCAGATCACCAGGCGCGCCTCGTCAGTTAAAGGCAAGAGTCTATAGTCCCGCGATCGGCAGTCGAGCAGCAGCGCCTTCCCCTTCTGGCCATGGCAGGAGATGAATTGATCCATGATCCCGCAGCGCATACCGACAAACTCGTTCTCTGCCCGTTGACAGAGTTGGGCCAGTTCCGCGCGGTCTATCGCGAAGCCTGAGTTCTCCAGCAGGGCGAAGCCGGTGGCTACTTCGATCGCGGCCGACGAGCTCAAGCCCGATCCAAGCGGCACGTTGCCGCGAATGTGAAGCTGCGCGCCCCGCATTCGATAGCCAGACCGCTCAAGCGTCACCGCGACTCCCTTGACGTAATCGCTCCAATGTCTGCTTGGCCGGAGCGCGGGGTCATCTAAATCGAAATTGACGTGCTCGTGGAAATTCTCGGAGTAGACCGACACTACTCGATCGTCTCTGGGAGAAATGGTAACCCAGGTTGAAAAATCGATGGCCGCGGGCATGACAAAGCCATCATTGTAGTCGGTGTGTTCGCCGATTAAGTTGACGCGGCCAGGCGCGCGAAAAACACGCGACTGGCCGCCCAACGAACTCGAGGAGGGCTCGCTCATCGATCTCACCGCAGTCACTTTTCGAGACCGGCGTTATGTTTAATCTCTTCGATCTTCTTTCCTTCGGAACTTTCTTCGGCCAGCTGAGCCGTCAAAAACTCGCTCACGAACAGGTGGTCGTTTCGTGTGATTTCGTGGATCGAGCATTTTATTTTCCGTTAGGGCTCTGCGGTTACCATTGTCACCGCTTCCCCTGGTACGAGACGCGCCAAACCGTATTCGATCCATCGTCGGTAACCATCAGCGCCCCGTCGCGCGCCACTGTCACGCCAACGGGGCGACCCCAAACATCCCCATCTTTCGTAACAAAGCCCGTCATGAAATCTTCATACTCTCCCGTCGGCGCTCCGTTCTTCAAGGGCACTCTGATCACTTTGTAGCCTGTGCGCCGCGCGCGATTCCACGATCCGTGTTCAGCCGCAAACGCCTCGTTAGTGTACGCTCGGGGAAATTGCCTCCCGGTGTAGAAAACCATCTCGAGCGAAGCGGAATGCGATTGCAAAAGCACTTCGGGAACGATCACCTGATCGCGCAACTCGGGATGCGCACCCTGATGCCGCGGGTCCTGATTTGGCCCGAGATAATACCAGGGCCAGCCATAGAAGCCTCCCTCCTTAACGCGCGTGATGTAGTCGGGAACGAGATCGTCGCCGAGCCCGTCGCGCTCGTTAACTGAAGCCCAGAGCTGTCCAGTCTGCGGATGGATGGCAATTCCGACTGCGTTGCGAATCCCCGACGCGTATACGCGCCCGGTTTTACCGTCCGGATCGTATTGCAGAATAGTCGCGCGCCGATCCTCATTCTCTTTCGGATTCTCAAACGCGTTCGAGTGCGATCCGACCGAAACAAACATTTTTTTACCGTCAGCGGAAAAGACAATGTCGCGCGTCCAGTGACCTCCGCCTCGCAACTCGCCCCAGCCGGGAATATCCGGCACGATCACTTCCACCGGCCCACGCGCTTTCAGATCGCCGTTGCGATATGGATAGCGGATCACGGCATCCGTGTTCCCGATATAGACGTACTGCGGATTGAGGCCCAGTGGATAGAAAGCAATGCCGAACGGCCTCTTCAATCCTGAGGCGAACACCTCATTTACTTCCGCCTTGCCTGCTCCGTCAGCCGCGCGCAAAACGCGCACCAGCCCGGCTCTACTTTCAGCAATAAAGAGATCGCCGTTGGGTGCGGTGCGAATGAGACGCGGGTTTGAGAGGCCGCCGAGAAACTCTTCGACTTTGAAGCCCTCCGGCACATGCGGCCAGGCATCAGCCGGACGCTTAACCAGTTTTGGCCCGTTGACGACTGAGTCGGTCGCGAAAGGCTTTGGCAAGTCCGCGATGGTGACCCGGCGGCGCACGCCCGGGCGGTCAGTTGTCCAATCGCCCAGTGCGCCCTGGCCCGTGAGCACACCATTAGCTGGCGCGTTTGCGTTACTCCGGCGCTGCGAACTTGTGTTTCGAAAACCGCACACACATATCGTCCCCAGCACGATGGCGATGGTAAATAGCTTAAACACTTTCACGGTCATCTTTTCTCCAGACCTCCATGTTCGGTTGGGCGGGCTCGCTCCGTAGGCGCGAAATACTTGTAGACGTCGCGAGCCCAGACGCAAACTCTTCAATAAATCTCCGGTTCACGAGTCTCACCGCCCGCGTGCAGAAAATCAAAATCGCAACCCTGATCGGCCTGGGTTACGTGCGCAGCGTACAAAGCTCCAAAGCCACGCTCATAGCGTGGCGATTCCGGTTTCCACTGGGCGCGACGGCTGTTCAACTCATCATCGTCGACGCGCAGATCGAGTTTCCGATTAGCAACATCCAATTCGATCAGATCGCCATCGCGCACCAACGCGAGCGGACCGCCGACAAAAGATTCTGGCGCAACGTGCAAGACGCACGCGCCGTACGCGGTGCCACTCATCCGCGCGTCGGAGATCCGCACCATGTCGCGGACGCCGTTCGTCAACAACCTTTTCGGAATCGGCAGCATGCCCCATTCCGGCATTCCCGGTCCGCCCTCAGGCCCGGCATTCTGCAAAACTAAGACTGAATTCTCATCTACCACTAGTTGATCATCATCAACTCGCCGGATCATGTCTTTATAATCCTTGAAGACCACGGCCGGCCCTGTATGTTTTAGCAAGCGAGGCTCTGCCGCGGTCGGTTTGATGACCGCACCGTCCGGCGCCAGATTGCCGTAAAGAATCGCCGTGCCGCCTTTCGCCGAAATCGGATTGTCGAGTGAGCGAATAACTTCAGCGTTGCAAACGCGCGCCGATTGAAGGTCTGCGCCAAGCGTCGCACCGGACACGGTCAAACAATCAAGGGCGAGCAGATCACCAATCTCTTTGAGCAGCGCTCGCAAGCCTCCGGCGTAATAGAAATCCTCCATCAGGTACTCGCCCGAAGGCCGTAGGTTCGCAATCATCGGAGTACGCTGAGAGATCTCATCAAACTTTCTCAGATCGAGCTTGATGCCCGCGCGTCCAGCCAGCGCGACAAGATGGATAATCGCGTTGGTGGAACCGCCGATCGCCATGTCGGCGGTGATCGCGTTTTCAAACGAAGCTTCGGTGAGAATATCGCTCGGCTTCAAATCTTCCCAGACCATTTCGACAATCCGGCGGCCGCAGGCGCTCGCCATGCGCGAATGATTGGCATCGACGGCGGGAATCGACGAAGCTCCCGGCAAAGTCATACCCATCGTCTCGGCGATCGATGTCATCGTCGAAGCGGTGCCCATCGTCATGCAATGTCCGGGAGAACGGGCAATGCCGTCTTCGATCTCTGACCATTCACAGTCGCTGATTCGTCCGGCGCGTTTCTCAGCCCAATATTTCCAAACGTCGCTGCCGCTGCCGAGCACTTGACCGTTCCAATTGCCACGGAGCATCGGGCCGGCCGGCAAATAAATTGCTGGCAGGTTCATGCTGATTGCCCCCATCAACAAACCCGGCGTGGTCTTGTCGCAACCTCCCATCAAAACTACGCCGTCGATCGGCTGGCTGCGCAGCAACTCTTCCGTTTCCATCGCCAGAAAATTGCGATACATCATCGGGCTCGGCTTCATGAAAGTCTCGTTGACCGGCATGGCGGGCAACTCGACTGGAAAACCGCCGGCCTGCCAGACACCTCTCTTGACTTCATCTGCGCGCGTGCGAAAGTGACTATGGCAAGTGGTGAGATCGCTCCAGGTGTTAATGATCGCGATTACCGGCTTGAGCTGAAAATCTTCGAGAGCGTAACCCATCTGCTTGGCGCGCGAACGATGACCGAACGCGCGCACATCGTCGCCGCCGAACCAACGCTGGCTGCGCAATTGATCGGCGGTCTTAACCCGCGAGCGATTCGAGTCTCTCATTGCATTTCCACGGGATCGGAAATCAAGAACCCATAAGCCAGCATTCCGACGACGAGCACCACGCCGGCCAGTCCGAATGCCAGCGCAAAAGATTTTGTGACGTGAGCGATGTAACCTGTCAGAGCAGGCGCCAGAATCCCGCCGACATTGCCGCCAAAGTTTTGAATGCCGGTAACAGTGCCGACGATTTTCTTTTCGCAAACCGCTTGCGTCAGCGTCCACGTATTCGGTGAGCAGATGCCCAAACCGCACAGCGAGATCGTCAAAAGCGAAACCGCGACCATCTTGCTTGCCACCATTCCCGCGGGAACGATCAGGCAGCCGATCCCGAGGCCAACTATGATGAAGAGCTTGCGAACATTTTTTTCTTCACGACCACGTCTTACCAACCAATCACTAGACACGCCCGCCAGGATGATGATCGCCGACATGGGAAGATACGGCACCGAACTATAGATCGCCATCTCGCGGGGCGTGAAATTCCGCTCGAGCGCAAGATATCCCGGCAGCCAGGTAATAAAAACAAACCAGACGTAATCGTAAGCGAAAAAGCCCAGGAAGATTCCAAACACGCTGCGGCGCCTCAGCAGCATCAGACTCTCAAAGAAAGAAGGGTTCGTGACCGCGCCCGTTGTTTTTTCGTGGCCGGCGACGGATGACGTTTCCCATTTGCTCAAGAACTTCGTCCAGGGCAACAACCAGATCAGCGGCAAGAGTCCGATTACCAGGAAGAAAAGTTTCCAACTGTATTTGGCCAGAAAGAAACCGCCGATCGCATTGACCAGGGCCGCGCCGAAACGGACTCCGGTGAGATAAATGCCGGTCACGGTGCCGCGTTCGCGTTTCGGAAATGAATTAGCGACGGCCCGCGCGCTGGCTGGAAAAGTGATCGCCTGCCCTGCGCCTGTTGCTACCCGCAAGCCAATCAGAGAGACGATCCCTCTACCAAATCCGGTCAAGGCGGTAGCGAGCGACCAGAAGAGAAAGCCGTGCGCGTAAGCGCGTTTTGTTCCGAAACGATCGACCACCCAACCGGCGGGCATCTGCATAAACGCGTAAATCCAAAAAAAGGACGATAAGACAATGCCGATGCCGGCTTTCGACAGGTGTAGATCGTTGGCCATGAATGGCGCCGCCACGCTGAATGCGCCACGATGCACATAACTGATCAGCATCGCCAGAAACAGCAGCGCCAGCAACCACCAGCGTTGCGGCGAATTGTTGAGCGCCGGCGCAACTTCCAGGGGCGTCGAGTCAATACTTCCTGGTTCGGGAAGGTCCATGCGATTCGGTAACTTAAACGGCTCCGCCGTCTGATGTGCGGAAGGTCTCTGACCTTCCGGTAGTCGCTTTACTTGATTGTGGGGCTACGCCCCGTTTTCGTTTTTGGGGCGCAGCCCCGAAAAATAGCGAGCGAGTTTCGGAAGGCCGCAGGCCTTCCGCACATCAGGCGGCAAAGCCGCACCTCGCTAGTGTGCATAAATCTCTTCTTCGATCATCGCCACCGCCCTACCGATTTCTCCATTCACCCCAGGTTCACGATCATTCACAACCGCCCCGACGAAATCCTTAATTAGCGGTGCATGCGAATTTACTGCGGGCGGATGTAATTCAACGCGCGCACCTTGATCGCTAATGATCCGCATCCTGCCGTCGTTCAATACCGGCACATGAACGGATCCGCGGGAGCCGAACACGTCAAGCGTGTCCTGCGGCTCGCGAGACGCGTGGGTTGCCGCGAGTACTCCGCAACCACCGAGCTCGAACTTGAACAAAGCCGCGGCGGTATCTTCTACTTCGCGATCAAACACGACGTTGGCCGTCGTTGCTTTCACTTCAATGATCGGACCGAATATGTTCATCAGCACTTCAATCCGATGACAGCCGAAATCAAACATCGGCCCACCACCCGAATGCTCTCTTTTGAGCAGCCAGCGACGTGGATGATCCGGTGGCGGATCGAATGATTCGAAGGCATTGATCTGCACCAGAACGGGCAGACCGATTTCACCCGCTTGAATTATTTCTTTAACGCGTTCAATCACCGGATAGAAATGCCGATAGTAAGCAACGCCCAGCTTCACGTTGTTGGCGCGGCAGGCAGCAATCATTCGGGCGCATTCGGTCGGGTCCATCGCCATGGGTTTTTCGCACAGTACGTGCTTCCCCGCCTCGGCCGCCGCGATCGCTTGCGTCGAATGCAAATGAACGGGCGTGGCGAGGTAAACCGCATCGATCTCTGCATCAACTAATAATTCCTGCCATGCCGAGCACCACTTTCTCGCGCCGAACTCTCTGGCAAATGATTCGGCCAGCTCACCTCGCGCGCGGCTGACCGCGACAAGATCGCAATCGTCCAAATCACGAAGGGCCGGAGCGACTCTCCGTCGCGCAATGTCTCCGCAGCCAATCAGTCCCCACGCCAGTTGCTTCATAGAAACGGTTTCCAGCTTTCCAGTATCGCGGACAGTCCATTATCGATGAATTCGATTACGGCGTCGCCTCAGCGTGCTGATTGTCAATCATTGAATCTCGCTCAAGCAAAGTACGCGCGACGGCAGATAGTTCTTTTAGTTGCTCCGACGACAGCGCTGAAAGATATGGCGGAATGACACCGGTCTGCGCGATGCCCGCTAACTCGATCGCCGAATGCAGAACTCTGGCGGGGTTCCAGGCGTCGCGCAAATCCTCGATCGGCATGAACGCGGCTCGCAACTTCGTCGCTTCGTCAAGATCGCCGCGCGCGCAAGCCTCGAACAACTGCCGGCTGAGTCGTGGCGCAAGGCAGCCGGAACCTGTCGTGAAGCCGGGCAATTTCCAATCTCGCAAATGAACAACCGCCGGACGTTCGCCGATGCCGCTAATCACAAATTTGCGATCCACGCGGCTGAGCAAATTCTCCAGGAAAGGGTCCTGCGATGGATCGTCCCGCACTACCGCGTACTTGATCCCGACGCAAAGGCCATCATCAACCAGTCTCGCGACGACATCCAGGCCGGCTTCTTTGTCCGGGCCGAAATTGTGTTCGTCTTTGAGATAGAGAATGAGTTTCGTATCGGCGGCCCCGGCGATCTCCCGGTAACCGCGCTCCAGGCCCACGTCGTCTCGTGGATCGCTGCACGGCAACATCATCACGCAAGGGAACTGAAACTTGCGCAGCAGGTTCGCTTGATCCATCGCCCGCCCGAACGATGGTCCGACACTCGGAACTATCCAGAGTTCTTCATCGAAGCCCGCAAGCCACTCGATCAGTTGTTCATAATCAGCCAGCGTGATGTGATACAAGAATGCATTGCCGCCATAAATCAGTCGCGTAACGCCGCCGCGTACGAGGTGGCGGGCGATCAGATCGTTCTGCGCAAAGTCTATCGAGCGGGCGACGTCGCGGTTTCTCGCGAGCGGCGGCACGGCGAATACTCCACGCAAATCGTGGGGCGAAACTAAAGTCGTTTTCATCCGACTGATTAGTAGTTGTCGATAGCCGGTCGTTAGCGAGAGCGCAACGCCCGTCTCATTTAACCCACAGCACCGGCTGCCGAATGAAGAAGTTGCGGATCACTTCTTCTACCTTCGAATCCGGCGAAAGCGTTCTCCACAACTCAACGTAGTCACTTCGATTCAACGCCAAACCGGCAAACAACAAACTGGCCTGCCGCATGGGCCACTGGTCGTCATACATCACGTCTTTCGGCAACGGCCAGCTCTTCTTGTTCTTTATGAAAGGCGCCATGTACGCCAGGCCCTTTCGCATGCCACGACCGTCAGGCAATTCAAAAGTCCAAAGATTGTCTCCCGGCGTCGAAAGTATGTCACAGACTGTGGCCATCGCTTCGAGATTGAACAGCGAATAGCCGTAAGGTTTCGTGCGTCGCAACTCTTGCGGAAAGCTGCCGTCCGCGGCCATCTGATTCGGCAACAGAACCGTCTTGAAACGATCGCGGCAAAAGGCGAGCAGTTGCTGGTTGTTTGTCAGCCTGGCGAACTCTGCAACTTGCATGACCCAGCACGTGCCGTGATTGTTCTTGGCCTCACGTTCATCGATACCATACTGGTGCGTTGTCATCCATTGCAGGTAATCCGCGAACCACTGCTTGATCCCTTTCAGTTCGTTCACCGATAACGCACCGGAGCCTTCCATCACTTCAATAGCGCGCGCGACTTCGACCAGATGAATCGTATCGATGATTCCGGTGCCGCGGCCAGTCACGCGTCCATGAATCGCCTGCGCGAATTGCAGGTTCGGATTCATGCGCGTTCGTTCGTCGAGAAACCACGCCCGCAAATGCGTTGCAGCGTGTTGCGCGTAGCGCTTGTCCTTCGTCAGCTTCCACGCGGCAACCAGCGCCGGCACCTGCACGCTCAACCGCATCAGGGACCGCCGGTGATCGACAAAATTATTCGGGTTCGACATTCCGTCGCGCTGAATGTATGGTCCATTTGGATCTTTCGGGTCTGGCCACCAGTAATCCGCTTCGGAAAAGAAGTCGTGCAATCCACCGGCGCTGCGCGGACTCGAAGATGCAGTGATCGTGATCGGCTGCTCTGAGAGATATTTTTTGGCAGCTTTCAAGACCCGAGCGCGATCGAAGGTCCGAACATCGAATTTCTGGTGTTGAGCAGTGACAGATACAGCATTGAAGATCAGCGCAAGAGCCGTCAGCACTCTAATCATCAGCAGCGCTGAACTCAGTCTCACTTCGGCGAAATTCATCGCCTCGTTAGAGGCGAAATGCTTATAGCTCCACATAACCGATTATTTGAACCAAGCTGCGTAGCAGCGTAATGGACAAGAGGACATTTCGCTCCTTGGAGCTGAAAAACACCTCAACGACTCAAGCTATAAACATTCGGCTCCTTGGACTTTTTGTTGTCCTCAATTACCGCGTAAACCTTGCCACAAATCCTCCCCCCGCGCGCATCGTGATCGCCAGACTGTCGCGACGATTGATCGATTGGTTTTCGATCTTCACTGCCGCCGGTTCATTCTGCTGATCGCGCACGAGCGTTGCCTGATACTTTCCTGGCCCTAGAAAATCAAGAGGAACGCGAATTGTCTTGCCGGTTAGCCCGTTCATTATTCCCGCGAACCATGCGTCGCCGTTACGTCGCGCGAACCCGGCCAACTCGCCGATCTCAGACTGCGGCAGCACGAGCGTTTCGTCCCACACGCTCGGAATAGTCTTGATCAATTCTGCCGCTGGATTTTCCAGAATGTGTTGCGGATGTGCGCCATAAATCATCAGCGGCGAGGTAAAGACGATCGCGCTGGCAATCTGATGCGCCCAGGAAGTTTCCCGCCGGCGTTCGCCGAAATGCACGGGAGTGTAATCCGCGTGACCTGCGAGAAACCGCGTAAAAGGCAACGTCGTGTTGTGCACTGAGCGCAAATTCATGCTGCGATATTCCAGACCGCGAATCGCTTCGCGAGTCATCTCGTTGGGCCAGGTGCGTGATTCACCGGCAGGCTTATTGGCGCCGTGGAACTCGACCATCACTTGATGCTCGGCCGAGCTGCGCAGGAGCGCCTGATATACGTCGATGATTTCTTTCGCTTCGTGATCGAAGAAATCGATCTTCGCGCCCACTACACCCAGACGTTTTAGCAGCGAGAAGAATTCTTCGCGAGCTTGCGGCGTGCGCAGGCTGCGACTGTGCTTCCAAAACCAGAGTTTGACATTCTGTTGGTTCGAGTAATCGACCAGGTCGCGGATCTGCGTTTCAGTCCAACGCTGCCAGATTCCTTCGACCACGTTGTATTCAAAGCCGAGTTGACCGGCGAGCCGCGAAAACTCTCTTATTCCTTCGAAACTATTCTCGCCGCCATCGAGATAACGCCAAACGGCGCGTCCAGGCTTTATCCAATCAGTCCTTAATCCCTGCGGAAAAATCCTTTTGTCCGGCGACGGTGAAAGATTGTTGATGAGGTCGCAGTTGACGAGCGTATTCAGATCAGAGCCGACCATGATCACGCGCCATGGCGTCGTGATCGTTCCATCAATCGCCGCAGGTTGTGACAAACGCTTCGCTTCATCTTTTCCATAACGAAGATCAAATGGATGGCTGATCGGCAGGGCGTGTCCGAGCACGGTCGTGAATGCCGTCTTTCCATCGGCACGCAAACCCATACCCGCATAGTTTATGAGGGCCGCTTCTGTGATCGCAACGTAGCCCCGCCCGCCAGGCAGCTTGACGGTCAAAGGAGGCGCCGCCCATTCGCCCTCGTTAACCTCGCTAATCGTCTTCTTTTTGTGAATCCCTTCGTAGTGACCTTCGAAATCATGAAACCACGCGGTGCTGCCGGCGGGAATCTTGAATGTGGTTGCTTCGTCTGGAATCCGTCGTCCCTCTACAGCTATCGTGAAGCGAAAGGCGATGCCGTCATTGAAAACACGGACTTCCATAACATACTCCGTCTTGCTCGCCGGATGTCTGATCGAAATCCGCGCGCCAAGGCAACTGTTTACGGCTGATGAATGAACACCGCGGGTTGAATATTTCTCGTAAACCCGATAACGCTCAATCCTGCTGATGATGCTGTCGCGACAGAGATCAATGCCATCCAGAAGAAATGCGAGCTCGGATAGCTCGACGATAGAGCGATCAGCTCGAGTTATCTGGTACCGCAACTGAGGGCCGGTCGTGAGCAAGGCAAATTGAAGTTCTGAGTTCGGACTCTTGAAACTGATTACTTCGCCAGCCGCCTCCGCGTTTTGCAGAACGCCAATCAAGACCGGCGCAGCAAGGGCGGTCGAGAGAAAGTTGCGCCGGGAAAGGCTATTTTGGAGTGCGCCGGCAGAGCGCAGCGGCGACGGCGCTTTGGATCTAGTTGATTGAGCCAGACGCGAATCTGAATTATCGATTTTCCGCATTAGACCGAGGTCTTCTTATCTTGCGAGAACCAAAGCGCCGTCGCCGCCAGCGCACTGCCGGCGCACTCGAACTCAATTCGCTTTCCAACTTAGTGGTCTTGGTTTATAACCGATACTCGCGGCGCCCAGTTCTTCATTCATAATTAGGAAGGCGCCCAAGCCATGAAAGTCGTTCACATTTCGCTTGCGCGCAAAGTAATACGCGAGGTCGCTGACGTTCGTGCCTTCACAAATGTCGATCAGATTCGTCATGCCGTCAGCGCCCATTGAAAGTTTCGTCATCACCCCGCGATAACCTTTTTGCGCCACCGCCTCGTAATGCTTCGGCAGAAACCCATGCTTGACGCCCATCCACATCATGTAGCTGTACATGCTTGAGCTTGATGTTTCCAACCAGTTCCCTTCGACATCGCCCTTATCAACGACCTGGTACCACAGCCCAGTCTTCGGATCCTGGTATTTCTCGTAAGCCTTCGCCAGCTGCTGCACGATCTGGATCAGATCGTTTCGTTTCGGATGGTTCTTCGGCAGAATCTCCAGGATTTGAATGAGCGTCATGCCAAACCAACCGATTGCGCGGCACCAGTGATAAGCGGACGTGTGCGTAGTCGGATTGGCCCAGGGCTGGGCCCCGCTCGCGTCGTAGGCGTGCCACAGCAAACCAGTCGCGCGATCGTTCAGGTGCTGATAATAGATGAGCAGCTGTTTCGTAACTTCATCGTTTGCATACGCGCTGTCGCCGAACATCTGACCATAACGTGCCAGAAACGGCAGCGACATGAAGACCCCATCGGCCCACAACTGCCATTGCCGGCTGGCATTGGTGGCATGCCAGAACCCGCCGTCCTTTGTACGCGGATAAGTGTCGAAGACTTTGCGAATGCTTTCAGCCGCGAGCTTATACTTTTCCTGCTTCGTCTCTTGGTACAGAATCAGCAGCAAATTGCCCGGCAGCATGTAATCGAGCGCGTTGATTGGCCGATTGATCGTGCCTTTGTCGTCAATGTGCAAATCGATCCACGACTTGATGTGCTCGAGGTAACGTGGGTCTTTCGTCCGCAGATAGACAAGATACACACCGTAAAGGTAAAGCGATTTTGCATAGCCCCAGCCCTTCAGCGATTCAGCGGTCGGATACCGCTGCATCGTTGATTCAACGAGGGCTTTGGACCAGTCGGCCGGCGACGAAAGTTTATTGTCAATCCTGACCCCGACCGGCAGGTTTACTTGGGCAGTGCTCCGCAAGACTGCTGCCTGCGCAAAAAGAATTGCGGCCAGCAGAGTTGCAATCGTCTGGTGCTGGTAGTGGTATCTCATCCTTATCTTCCTGTCAAAGACTTTACGTTGATTCGTTAAGTGATCGCTTCACTGATTCCATCACGCGCGTGATGTGACTCAATTCGGACTATTCGACTACATCGAAGTCAACCCACCGGGTCTCTCTCCGGTATTTGCTCTCTTTCGCCAGTTTGTCAGTGACGATAATCTGCAAGACATATTCGCCGGCCAGGTAAGTGGAGCCGAGTTCCAGGGAACCGCGGGTAACAATCTGCTTCAAATCCGCCTGCGGTCCCGGATCAAGCAATTGAACAGGCCCCTGATAGACAAGCTTTCCGTCGTGGTACAAGGCGACCTGCGTGTCGAGTTCGGGTCGCTGGCTCTCACGCGCGAGTTGGGCGTTATAAACGATCAACGCGTAGTCCAGCCGCATGCCTTGCCGGAATCTGCGTACGGCGGTGTTTGCTTCCAGATTGCCTGGCGCCGGCTGACCCGCTACATCACCCGCGTCTTGAGGCGAGGCGGCCGGCTTATTCTCCGGCGATGGCCCGCTCCCCGAAATGACTATGCTTGAGAGCGTCAGCCGGTTCTGCTCCAGATCCGGCACTTCGATGAACTGGCTGGCCGATCCGACCCGCTCGCTCTCGGCATCTTCGACCGCCGTGCGTACCTGAATGATTCCCGCCTTCCGAACGGGGATCAGCATCTCGTAGGTGAGACCGTCTCGCTTAACCTGTTCCAGGCGCTCGTCGCGCACCCGAATCGTATATCGCTGGGTCACCGGCTCCGCCACCAACCCATTTTCGTTAAAGGTGGCCGCGAACAGGTTGATCACAGCCTTGTGCCGCCGGTCGGCTTCTTCGGTAAAGGTCAGTTGGTTGACGTCAATATGGAGGAGCGAGCGGATGAAAGACCCGTCCTGTTTGTCATGTCCGAAGAGCGAAGTCAACCTGAGGCCAACGTCGCTGGCGTCGAAAGGCGAGGTCAGCGCTGCGAATAACTTCTGTTCGGTTGCTCCTGGCGCGGGAACCGGCTCTCTGTCAGGCGTCCCGTAGAACCCCTTCCGAAAACGGGCCGTCAGTCCCGTACGCTTCACCTTAACTTCAATTTTGTGATAGGGCCTGCCTCCGGCTTCCGGCTTGAAATCTTTCTCATCGGGTCGGTAGCCGATAAGGTAATAGCTTTTCTGATCGTTGAGAGTGCGGGATATGGCCCGGCCCAAATCAGTCGACTGCATAAAGAGTCCGCCCGTCTGTCCGGCGAGCAGAGCCAGTCCGTCCTGAGACCTCAAGAATCTCTCGACGCGCTGCTGACGCGCGGCTGCATACGTTGGGCCATTCATTACGGTGGTGCTCTTAATCGGCGTGCCAACCTGGTCATGCCGCTCGACATTCACTGAATCTAACGGGGTGAAGTTCAAGGTTTGCAGCCCTCGCGCGTCAATCGTGTAGAAGACCACTAATGCGCGCGTGGCGCGATCGGTAAGGCGTTGCAGCTCCTCGAGAGTGCGATGGTCGTCCAGGTTATCGCCGAAGAGTTGGAAGCCGTCGGAAAAGAGAATGACTGATTTACGTCCCGGCAATGGTTGGATTCCGCGCACGATTAAATTGAGGCGCTGCAGCCATGAACTGCCGACGAGGTCCTGATAGAAATCCTCTGCATCTGTCTTGGCTTTCGTCAGTTCCGGGTCAATGTCTGTAGGAACCGGCCGCGGGGAAGGGATGGCGTTCAATCTGGCACCTCCCAACGGATTCCAACGCACGCCGTTGATTGCCAGGCGCAGCAGCCTCTTGTCTGAAGTGAATTGTTGGAGCACTCCCATTCCTTCGCTGAGCCGTACGATAGCGACCAGGTCCCCTGGCTGCATCAACTCGTCCACGAACTTCTGCAAGGCCTTCTTAACATCGTGCAGGCTCTCCGCCGAGATGTTGCCAATCACGAGCGCAATCGTGCGGTGCACCTGGTCCACGCGTAAGCGCACCGGCGGCGCGGGCGGTGGCGGCAACTCCCGATCAGTTCTCCGCCGGCTTTGCGGGGTAGGCGTCGAACCAGGCTGCGCGTCGACGTAGGAGAAGTTAGTAATTTGCTGCCGGCGTCCGTCCACTAACAACTCGAAGTCCTCCTTCTTTAGATCGGTAACCGCCCGGCCATCCTTATCCGTGACCGTGCCGTCTATCTGCACCAACCTCACGGAGATGCGCACCACCTCTTCGTTTTGAGATTCCGACTGCCGGGCGGCACGCTCTTTCGACTGCTGCCCGAAGGCCGCGGTCAACGTGCAAGCTGCCAGGGCCAAGAACAGGTAAGATCTCTTCATTTGCGCCCTCCGTCTAAGTCGTGGTCTCCAGGAGAAGGCTATTGGGGGAACAACTCCGGACTGATGATGAATGAGTTGTGGTCCCAATCAACCGTGACCGTCGTTCCATCGGCAAAGCTCGTGCGCTCTTTGCGATAGTTTGGGTCGAGAAATTCGTGTCTGGTCATTTCCAGCAGAGCGACTCGCTTGTGGAGCGCCATCATTGCTCGCATCAGGGAAAGTGTCTTGTCGTCGGTGGGCGTGATCGGTAACTCCGGAACGCCGCCGTTCAGAATTCCGCGCAGCAGACTCTTCTCATCGCGCGCGCCGTACGAAACGATTACCGCGTCATGATAGACAAGATTGTAAAGCGGCACCAGAATGGCTTTGCTGCCGCCGCCCGACTGATTGATCACATCGACGTAGGGGATGACCCAGTCAGCGCCGGCTTCAGTAGCAACGATTCCCAGGTGGTGACGTGACCAGTTCATGCACGCCGCGCGGCCGGCCATCGCGTCGGTGCGCGTGGTCGGATGTTCGGGATTGAAATCCTCATCCGGCGGCACGTAACCGATCACGTCCAGATAAATTCCCTGCGGCGCGATGCCGTGATCGAAAAACAACTGATAATTCTTCAGGAGATGACCAAGCCAGAAACGATTGTTGAGATAGGCCTGCTTGCCGCCGTCCCAATGCCGCATCATCGGAATGTTTCCGTCTTTCGAATCGCCAAAACGGCTGCCGGGAAATGCCTGCGGCGGTAGTTTCGCGTCCTCCTCGCGCACTGCAAACTGCGGATCATAAGAGGGAGCGTCAAGGTAATAATCACGATATTGATCGTGCAGCACGTACGGATAGCCAAGCTCGCGAGCGGTATCCACCAGCCGCTTGAATCCTTCCCAACCGCCCGCTGGTTCCGGCGGCGGCAGGGAATCGGGATGCTGGCGGTCATAACCAAGATGTGGCCAACCGGAAATGAAAACCAGAACGCGATCAAAGCCGCGCGATTTCAAGTCGCGAAGCTGTTTTGCTCGCTCATCAAACGTGGTCAGGCTGTAATTCTTTGAAGCGTCTTTGGTGTCATAGCGATCACTGTCGGGACTCATATTTCGCAGAATCCCAAGACGCGTTTGTGGTGTTCCAATTAGATCCTTCACGCCCGGAGTGCGGGCCACCTTTTCATTGAGCGAAACGAACAGCCCCGTGTCCATCACATGACGTCGATAGCGCCTGGCCATATCAACGTAGTTTCCGTCGGAAAAGAAAATCATTCGGGCTGAGCGCGAGTAGCCGAAGCGTCCGAGTTGCGCCAGCCAGCGTGGACCAATCACTGTCGGGCCCCCGGCTGGATGTCGAAACTGGTAGGCCGCGTCATTGGGTGTCTCGACGATCAGCATCATCGCCGATTTTCCTTTTTGAAATCCCCACCAGGACATTGACCACGATTCGATTACGTTGCTTTGCAGCAGGCTGTGATCGGTAGCCGCGATTTTTCCTTCCGTGATTGTCCGTATCGGAAAATATTCTTTCGGCCAGTTGCGCGGCAGCAACGTGCCTCGTCCATTACTCAGCAGGGTGTAATCCACGCTCCGCGCGTCAAGCGCCGCCGGCCAATCCAACTGCCGCAAAACAGTCTCCTGTTCGTGGGCCGAGACATCGAAAACCAGGTCTTCGTCGTGGCCCTCTAGGCAAACCGTAAGAAACAGCGTCAAGTCGAGATTGCCGGTCTGGTGCCGCCAATTAGAAAGATTGATCTTCACGCCGGCCTTGAAACCGACGTCGTAGGGCACAATGCTAATCTTTTGAGCGTCAGCAAGCCGTAGTGGAAACTCCTCGCCATTCGACTTGACCAGCATTTCGGCAGCCGACGATGGTACAAGTGCCCACTGAGTTGTACCCGCCTGAATACTGATTGTCAGAGCCGCATCGTCGACGGTCACTTTGTTCTTCGTGCCTGCGATTATCCATTTGCCGTTGGTATGCGAGACCGATACCGGCACTGCGCCCCATTGATCGCGCGGGAGTCTCTGCGCATGGGGCGAGGCGGAAAACAGAAAGCCGAACCCTATCGTGAAAGTAATTAGAGAGATGATCGACAAACAGGGCCTCGGCTGGTCGATGATCCTGGTCATGAAAGTTGCTTCGCGCCGGTGCGTCGAAAACTCAGCGCTGAGCTTGCTTGTCCGGCACATAATCTCTAAGCAGCAAACGACTCCGATCACGCGAGTCTACGTCGGGTAACTTCACCATCAATGCCTGGTATTGCTTGTCCTGATATGTGGTCGCCGCTCGCCGCATGAGCGGGAACAATGTTTGAGGTTTCAGACCACCGAGTTCCTGGTACTGCCACTTTTGCTCACCCCACGCAACCGGTGTGAGGAAGTCGAGCGCCTGGCGAATGCTGCGGCCGTCCCTTGTTCTAAAATTCCACAAATCAACTCCCGGTTTTTCGCCCAGGGTAGCCAGCAACATCAAGCCATCAAGATTGCCGACGCTGTAGCTCCAGGCCTTGGTGCGCGCCAACTCCAGTGGCTGGCGCCCGTCCGGCTCGATTTGAGTTGCGATTCGTTTTTGGCGGGCGGCCTGCAAGACTTGCCTCGCCAAATCATCTTTGCCGACGAACAGGGCGAACGAGACAACCTGCAGATCGTAGTAGGTTCCGTGATTGTTTTTCGCGGCGGCTTCGTCGCGACCGTTCTTGCTTTCGAGCATCCACTGAAGAAATTTTCCAAACCAATCCTGCAAGCCATGCTGATCAGCCGGGGTCAACGCTTTCGAACCCTGTAGCAGACCTATCGAGTCGACGACCTGGGTCAACCCGCGCGTCTCGATCAAGCCAATGCCGCGGCCAGTGTTCACGCCGGGAATAAACTGCGCGTATTGCAGGTTTGGATTCATGCGCGTCGCCGGATCGAGAAAGAATGCACGCAGCAATTGGGTGGCTTTGGCGGCGTACGCTTCGTCGCCTTTGAAGTAAAAAGCCAGCGCGAGCGTTTCCACCGACGACTCTAATTGATCCAGACTGCGATGATCGGTGATCTTGTTGATTTCCGGATTGCGCTCACCGTCGCGGCGGATGTAAGGCAAGCCGTTGGGAGATTTTGGGTCGGGCCAGAAGTACGGCGCCTGGCTCATGTAATCGTGTTTGTCTCCGCTCGACGGCATAGCTTCTTTGCTAACAACGGAAGAGGGAGGGACCGAAAGCGCCTTCTGCGCTTCGCCCTCGAGCTTCGCCCATGCCGGCGTCAAACTTTTATCGCCCGCTTGAACCCGTTGTCGAGTCAGTTGCAAATGCTTGGCATCGAGTAGAAACACGCGGGGCGCGGTCCCGCCATTTGGCTCTTCCCCTTCACCGTTTGCCATTGCGGATGTCATCGCTACAGTTAACCCCACAACTGCCGCGACTCTCTTCAATTCATTTCTCATGACAGTAAGGTGCTCCGAATTGCGAACCTCGATCTCAAGACGACGAGCGTCACGACTTTCATCCCACCGATGAAAAGCAATGCAAACTCTTGCTCAATCCGCGAGCAAAGTTGTAAAGTGACGAGTCGAGCACGCGTCGTTACCGGTAACGAGCATCGGATTCTATTTGTTGTTAACGGTGCTGTCAACAAATTTGGATTCGTTTGTTTGGGAAAACTCTGAGGAGCTTCGGCGCGCTGGGGCGCCGGATATGAGCTACGCCAACAAAGTCGTCATCATCACGGGTGGCAGCCGTGGCATCGGAGAAGGCTGCGTGCGTGCCTTCGTAGCCGCCGGTGCGAAGGTGGTCTTTTGTGCGAAGGGCGAACGCACTGGCACTGCACTCGCCGCCGAGGTGAATGAAAGTGGACCAGGCGGG